>CAIPGD010000298.1 GCA_903864485.1 uncultured bacterium
CGCTCATCAGAGCGATCCACTCGCGGATTATCTGGCTGATATCTTCACGCTACCCGCGTCGCTGGCGGGCCTCCCAGGCCTCTCGATGCCTGTGGGGTTCGGATCAGGGTTTGGATCAGAGTCCGGTTCTAGCCCCCGCCCCGTCGGAATGCAGTTGATTGGCCCCGCACTCCAGGAAGCACGTTTGCTGCGAGTGGCGCATCAGTTTCAGCAGGTAACCGATTGGCATCTGCGCAGGCCGCCCGAACCACGCTCTGTGACGACGGGCTGAAATCGATGGCAACCGATTGGGAAATCGTCATCGGTCTTGAGACGCATGTGCAACTCGAGACCCACTCAAAAATGTTTTCGGGCGCATCGACCGCGTTCGGCGCCGCCCCGAACACTCAGGCCTGCCCGCTTGATCTGGCGCTGCCGGGGACACTCCCGGTTCCCAATCGCGCGGCCGTCGAGTGCGCGATTCGCTTCGGCCTTGCCGTAGGCGCGCAAATCGCGCCCAAGTCGGTCTTTGCGCGAAAGAACTATTTCTATCCGGACCTCCCCAAGGGGTATCAGATCAGCCAGTACGAACTGCCGGTGGTGGTGGGCGGCTCTGTCGCCTTCCTGCTTGAGGCAGAGCGCGGGGGCTCAAACTCGGTCGAACATCGCGTTGAACTCACCCGGGCCCATCTTGAAGAGGACGCGGGAAAAAGCCTGCACGAAGGGTTTGGAGATCCACGCCTCACCGCGGGCCTCTCGGGTATCGATTTAAACCGCGCCGGCACCCCGTTGCTTGAAATCGTGACTGAGCCCGTGATGCGTTCAGCGCGTGAAGCCGTGGCCTATGCACGCACGCTCCATAGCCTGGTCGTATGGTTGGGAATTTGCGACGGAAACATGCAGCAAGGCAGTTTTCGGGTGGATGCCAACGTCTCCGTTCGCCCACGCGGTCAAGCCGAATTCGGTACGCGCTGTGAGATCAAGAACCTCAATTCGTTCCGGTTTTTGCAAGCCGCGATCGAGATCGAGGCCGCCCGCCAGATCGAACTGATCGAAGACGGCGGACGGGTTGTTCAGGCGACGCGACTTTACGATCCGGATCGCAACGAAACTCGCGAAATGCGCTCCAAAGAAGACGCGCATGACTATCGTTACTTTCCTGATCCTGATCTTCCACCGCTGGTGGTCGATTCGGCCTGGATCGAACGCGTGCGCACCGAAATGCCCGAGCTCCCGGGGGAGCTTGCGGCCCGTTTTGAACAACGCCTGGGCCTCTCCGCTTACGACGCCCGCACGCTCACAGCCGACCGGGCGACTGCGGTCTGGTTTGAAGCCGCGCTGTTGGCGCTGACGCAGATGACGAGTCAGGCGAACTCAGCCGCTCAGGTAGACGTGGCCGCAGAAGCAGACGCAAGCTCGAAGGCGCCCGCGGAGGCCCCCGCCGACCCACGCTTCGCAAAACTGCTCGCCAACTGGATGTTGGGCGATCTGGCAGCAGCGCTCAACCGCGATGAATGTGCGATCGACGCATCGCGAATCGAACCGGGTCAGCTTGCGGCGATCGTGCTGCGGATTGCCGACGAAACGATCCATCAAAAAATGGCCCGAACGCTCTTTGCGGAACTCTGGTCAAACCCTCGCAGTTCAGACGATGCGAGGGCTGCGCTTGAGATGATCGATCAAACCATCGAGGCGCGAGGATTC
>CAIPGD010000299.1 GCA_903864485.1 uncultured bacterium
AATTTGATTCCCGACTTCAGCAACGATGGCCGGTAGCGCCTCGATACTACTCTGGGCACCATCGAGTTGCCGGCCGCCATGGTTACTGACGATCAGCGCATCAGCGCCTGAGGCCACCGCCAACCGAGCATCTTCAGGATCTTGGATTCCTTTCAGAATCAATTTGCCCCCCCAGCGATTTTTGATCCACTCGACGTCGGCCCAATTTAGGCAGGGGTCAAACTGCTGAGCGGTCCAGGCCGACAAATTGGCCATGTCGCTCACGCCCGACACATGACCGACGATATTGCCGAAGGTACGACGCTGAGTCCCCAACATCTCGAGGCACCATGCCGGCTTGGTCATCAGGTTGAGAATATTGGCGAGCGTTGGTTTGGGTGGCGCAGAGAGTCCATTTTTCAAGTCTTTATGACGCTGACCGAGGATCTGTAAATCCAGGGTGAGGACCAGGGCATCGCAGCCGGCGTTGCGCGCCCGCTCGATCAGGCGCTCAACAAACCCGCGATCGCGCATGACATACAACTGAAACCAGAAAGGCTGTTTGGTGTGGGCTGCAATATCCTCAATCGAGCAGATACTCATCGTGCTGAGGGTGAAACGGATCCCGAACTTTTCTGCAGCCCGCGCGGCAAGTATCTCGCCGTCGGCATGCTGCATGCCGGTCATGCCAGTCGGCGCAATCGCCACAGGCATTTTGACGGGGATACCCAACATCTTCGTCGCGGTGCTGCGCCCATCCATATTGACCGCGACCCGCTGACGCAACTTGATTTTCTGAAAATCGTCCGAATTGGCCCGATAGGTGCCCTCGGTCCAGCTACCGCTATCGGCGTAGTCGTAAAACATCCGGGGCACACGCCGCTCGGCCAGTACGCGCAAGTCTTCGATTGTTGTAATGACAGACATAGCAATTCGGAAAGTTCAGGGGTCAGCCCCAATATTCCACGGTGACTGGATCATCCGTCAATGATTGGAATCCCTTGCACTGAGATCCCAAAGCGACCCGTGCCAATGGGCGATCCGGCCCTGACTGCCGCAGGCATAGCAATTCCAGCCGATTGTCCCGTCTGCGCGGGTCTCGGTGTCGACCTGCTCTTTGAAACAACTCAGGCATTCGGGACCCAGATGATCGACCCGCTTGAGATCGGTCTCATGGGCCACGACGGCCGCTAAAAATTGCCCTAGCCGGCGTTCCGCCCCTGAGGCGACAGACAGGCATCCCTTAGGATCCAGAAAATCCCGCAAATCAATGCCCTGCATGGCAGCGACCAACCCTGAAGATCCTGACTCTGGATAGTCTAGGCTAGCTCGGCGACAATCCGTTGTCTGTCCCACAATTTCCGATCAGCCGGCCCGATCATCCAACCCGACTAGCCAACCCGATTAGCCCAACTTTTGATACTGACATGAAAAAACTACTGACCCCGATGGTCCTGAACGGCCTGACACTGCCCAACCGCATTGCGATGGCGCCCCTGACCCGCTGTCGCGCGGACGCCAACGATGTCCCCCAGGCAATGTCGACCCGGTATTACACGCAACGCGCCAGCGCCGGGCTGATCATTACCGAGGCCACCAACATTTCATCGGAAACCTGCTCATTTGAGCGTGCCCCCGGCATTTACAGTCAGGCTCAAGTTGATGCCTGGCATCAGATCACCGATTCGGTGCATCAGGCCGGCGGGCGAATTTTCATGCAACTCTGGCACTGCGGGCGCGTGGGTTCAGAAGCCATCCTGCACGGAAACCCTCCCCTGTCGCCCTCCGGCATCAACGATGATCTTCACCAGCTTCAGGTCTACGGGTTGATGGCCAACGGCCGTTACGCCCAAATTGCAGCGACCCCGTCGCGTGCGATGACCGTCGAGGAGATCCACAAGACGGTCGCTGACTACGCCCATGGCACCGCGAATGCGCTGAAGGCCGGCTGCGATGGGATCGAAATCCATGCAGCCAATGGTTACTTGCTACACCAATTCCTGTCCTCGACGCTGAATCAACGAACGGATGACTATGGCGGCTCGCTCGAAGGGCGACTGCGTTTGCTGCGCGAAGTCATCGAAGCGACGCTGACACAGGCCAAACCGGCCCAGGTCGGTCTGCGGATCTCGCCCGTCGCGCACTACAACAACGCACGTGACGGCAACCCAGCGGAGACATTTGCCGCTGTCGCTGCGATGGCGCAGCACTATGGCCTGACCTATCTGCATCTGGGCGATACCAACGCCTGGGCCGGTGCGCCAGACATGCCGAAGATTCTTGAAATCGTCAAACCTCACTACCACGGTTGCCTGATCGGCAATGGCGGGATTGAGCCCGATGCAGCAGAGCAACTGTTACA
>CAIPGD010000300.1 GCA_903864485.1 uncultured bacterium
AGTCAGTTCGCATCGAATGGCTCACGCGCCAGCCAACGATGCGCCGGGCGTAGACATCAATGACGAACGCCACGAACAACCACCCCTGCCAGGTCGATACATAGGTGAAGTCCGACACCCATAGCTCATTAGGACGGCTGGCCTTGAATTGCCGGTTCACACGGTCCAGCGGGGAGGCTACCGAGGTGTCTGGCGTGGTGGTGCGAAGCCGCTTGCCACGGCGGGCGCCGACAAGCCCGAGCTTACCCATCAGCCGCTCCACCGTGCAGCGCGCCACTCGTATCCCTTCTCGATTCATTTGCATCCAGACCTTATCGGCCCCGTAGACCTTCCAGTTGGCGTGCCAGACTCGTTGGATCTCTGGAGTCAGTTGCTGATCGCGTTTGGCGCGGGTGCACTGAAGTTGCGCATCGCGCTGACGGGCAGCATGCAGCCGGTAACACGAAGGGGCGATCTGCAAAACTCTACAGATCGGCTCGACCCCGAACATGTCGCGGTGGCGGTCAATGAATCCTTTTAGCTCTTGAGTCGGCGGTCGAGCTCCGCCTGGGCGAAAAACGCGCTGGCCAGCTTGAGGATCTCGTTGGCTCGGCGCAGCTCCTTGACCTCACGCTCCAGGGCTTTGACGCGTTCACGCTCGTCGGTGCTCACGCCATCACGAACACCGGCATCGATCTCATGCTGCTTAACCCAGTCGTTGAGCGTTTGCGGCACACACCCAATCTTGGGGGCTATCGATTCAATGCAAGCCCACAACGAGGAGTACTCGCCTCTGTGCTCCTGCACCATACGGACAGCGCGTTGGCGCACTTCAAGTGAAAAACGGTTTGATTTCTTGTTCATGGCTCCATCTTCTCAGAGTAAAGGGCACCTCGAAAAACGGCGCATTTTTGAGAGGCAGACGGTTGATTCATGAAGTTTGAACCCGGGGCCTGTGTTTTGCATCCGATCGGTGTGGTTTCTCGGATTGCCTCTGGGCGCTGGGCTGAAAAAGCCATGATTTCGAGCTCTGTGCACGGATTCCGGGTGTCAAAACGCTTCAATGCCGGCTGTTTTCAGATAGCTCAACCGTTTGATGTTGTAGCAGAGCGCCATCATCGTCATCCCAAAGTCGGCACGCGCCTGCCCGATCGTACGAATCAATTTGCCACCCATCTGCGCGATCGCTGCAAAGACATGTTCGACTCGCGCTCGCACCTTGGCGATTCGGTGATTACGCCGTTGCTGGCATTCGGAGAGCTTGCGCTTGGAGGTCCCTCTTCGCTGAATCTGCGGCCGATAGCCATTGACCCTCAGATCCGACTCTCGCGCTTGACTGGGGTAGCCCCGGTCAGCGTAAACGTCCGCGCTGGTGTTAGTTCGATCGAACACAGCGTCGAAATGCTGACCGTCGTGAACGCTGGCGGTATCGGTCTCGATTTTGCGGATCAGCTTGTAGCGCCTGTCCGCATTCACCGAGAGCTTGTAGCCAAAGTAACTCTTGCCATGCTTTTTCGTCCAAGTGGCATCCGTATCCTTTTGCCTGCGTTTTGCGGGCTCCCAGTCTGCGG
>CAIPGD010000301.1 GCA_903864485.1 uncultured bacterium
GGCCAGCGCTTTTGGCCGATGCAGTGAGCGCCATGAGGACCTCGCGGGCGAGCGCGAATTGGGCACCGGGAGATTCAGACGCACTAGTCCTGGAAGCAAGGCCCCATCGAGGCAGGTTCGCCGCTACTAAGGCGCCGGCAAGAACAACCAACCACAGGGTATAGAGCCAGACCAAAAAAGCAGGCAACGCGGCGAAGGTCCCATAAACCACGGTGAAACTGTCGACCTGACGGACGTACCACGCAAAGCCCCCCTTCAAAAACTCAAGAGCAAGGCCGGCAAATGCACCCGCAAGAAGCGCATCGCGCCAGCGCACGAGGGTGTTGGGCAACAGGCGATAGAGCAGCGAGACGGCGACGGTCGTCATCAACCAGGGAACGATGTCGGTCCATGCGCTCGCTGCCACTGCGCCCTTATGGCCGAGCGACCGCGTGACAGTCCAAAAATAAGAATGAATTGCTACGCTGCCACCGGCCAGTAACGGCCCCAGGGTCATGATCGTCCAATAAAGTGCAAGCCGGTGCGCCCATGGCCTGCGGTCTGCAACGCCCCATATCCCGTCGAGCGTGCGCTCGATCGTTCGCAGGGCCGACAAGGCCGTCAGAAAAAGAATAAAGATTCCAACGACTGACAACTTATCGGCCTTTGATGCGAATTGATTCACGTACTGCACCACCGTTTCGCTGAAGGCCGGGGGAAACAGTTGACTGGCAAAAAACGCTTGCAGGGAACCACGCAAGTCACCAAATGCTGGCAGGATCGTGAGCACTGAAAACGCGATTGCGACCATCGGCACTACGGCCAGTAGCGACAAGAAAGCGAGGCTCGAAGCCGTCTGAGCCACCCGCGCTTCGCGAGCCCGCATCGACAGCAAGCGCAAGAAAGCCGTCGCATCCAGGACGGATGGGCGGTTGGCAAAAGCATCGGTCATTGGATATTCGGTCCGTGCGGGTAAGCCCATCTCGGGGGCCATGTTACTGAGCCCATGTTACCTTCACCGAATGCAAGAAATCCTGGTCCTTTACTGGAGTCGTAACGGCTCAACGCGCCGTCTGGCCGACGCCATCGCCGAAGGGATCGAATCAGTTCCCGGTCTCGGTGCCCGTTTACGCACGGTGCCCGATGTGTCGACAGTCTGTGCCGCAGTGGCGCCCGAAATCCCGGAACAAGGGCCGCCATACGCCGAATTGCGGGATCTCGAAGAATGTATCGGCCTGGCATTGGGTTCGCCCACGCGGTTTGGCAACATGGCTTCCGCACTTAAGCATTTTCTGGACACCACGACGCCTGTATGGATGGCGGGCGGCTTGGCCGGCAAGCCTGCAGCCGTGTTTACGTCAACGGGTAGCCTGCACGGCGGCCAAGAAACGACCCTGGTCAGCATGATGCTGCCGCTATTGCATCACGGCATGCTAATCGTCGGCCTGCCTTACACGAACCCCGAGCTCTCTCGCACCCAACGGGGCGGAACCCCCTATGGCGCCTCTCACGTGGCCGGTTCGGATAACAGCGCAACGCTGGACGCCGACGAACGTCGACTCGCATTTGCTCAGGGGCGCCGGCTTGGTGAGACCGCCATCGCCCTGTCCTCTGCTGCCGCTGCTGCTGTAACGGCCTCCGGGCGCCGCTAATGGCGATGCTGCGCCACTTAACCGTCGGAGGCGTCGGCGCCCTGATTTTATTAGGCCTGCTGTGGGAAGTCTGGCTTGCCCCGCTGCGACCGGGCGGCAGCATGCTTTTCCTGAAGGTCATCCCACTCGTCCTGCTGATGCCAGGGCTTTGGCAAGGCAAGCGCCGATCGGTTCAGGCCCTCTCACTGGTGATTCAGATTTACCTCACCGAAGGGCTCGTGCGGGCCACGAGCGATCCGGGATTCTCAGCCAAGCTCGCATGGCTTGAGACAGCCCTTTCAACGATGGTTTTTGCCACCACGCTGCTGTGGGCGAAAGGGACTCGGACCGATGCAGCCAAACCCAGCTGACTGGATCGCCCAAGCCAGCGCGCTCCTCAAGGGGCGCCTGCTCACCTCGCACGGCGACACTGAAACCTATCTGACCGACTGGCGCAAGCGATACCGGGGGCAAGCCCTTGGCGTCGCCCTTCCCGAAAGTACCGAGGAAGTCGCTGGGCTGGTTCGACTCTGCGCCGCTCAGGGCATTGCAATCGTCCCCCAGGGTGGAAACACCGGGCTAGTCGGGGGGTCCACGCCAGACAATTCCGGTCAGTCCATTGTGTTGTCCTTGCGGAGGATGAACCGCATTCGCTCGATCGACCCCAAAGCGGACACCATCACCGTCGAAGCCGGATGCATCCTGGCGGACATTCAGCAAGCCGCCGCCCGTGCAGACCGTTTATTCCCGCTGTCACTCGCGGCCGAAGGCAGTTGCACCATCGGCGGCAATCTCTCGACCAACGCAGGCGGCACCCAGGTCCTGCGTTATGGCAACGCCCGCGCCCAATGTCTGGGTCTTGAGGTCGTGACCGCTGATGGCGAAATCTGGAACGGACTGCGCGCGCTCCGAAAGGACAACACGGGTTACGACCTGCGTGATTTGTTCATTGGTGCGGAAGGCACTCTAGGAATCATTACCGCAGCGACCTTAACGCTCCAGCCTCGCCCCGCTGCACAAGTCACCGCGCTCGCTGCGGTCCAAACCCTGGAAGCAGCGCTTGAATTACTCGAGCTCGCACGTACCCACCTCGGCCCGGCCTTGACCGCTTTTGAGGTCATGTCAAAAGTAAGTATGGACGTGGTGCGCACACAGTTCGGCGATGAGCGCCTGCCCTTCGAACCACTGCCTGCATGGACCGTCTTACTCGAGTCGTCCGACACTGAGAGCGAGGAGCACGCGCGAAAGCGCTTCGAATCGCTCCTGCTGCTGGCTGTCGAGGGCGGCCATGTTGAAGATGCCGTCGTCGCGCAATCGCTTGCCCACAGTCAGGCTTTCTGGCGCATCCGCGAACGAATCCCAGAAGGCCAGGCCCGCGAAGGCGCCAATCTTAAGCACGACATTGCGCTGCCTCTCGCGCTCATTCCTGATTTTGCGCGCGACGCTGGAGTGGCGATCGACCAGGTCCTGCCCGGGGCGCGGATCGTTGTCTTCGGCCACCTCGGCGACGGCAACCTGCACTACAACGTCGCGGCGCCCGCCGGCATCACCCCGAGCGAAGTGTTGACTTTTCAAGACGAGATTGCGACGATCGTCTACGACCGGGTGCAGTCTCGCGCCGGTTCAATCTCCGCGGAGCACGGGGTCGGTCAGCTCAAACGGGCCGAACTACCCCTGCGCAAATCGCCCGTCGAACTTGCAATGATGCGGGCCATCAAACAAGCACTCGATCCGCAGAACTTGATGAATCCTGGCAAGGTTCTATAAGGTAGGTCCTTAGGACACAACTGTCAGATAACACTTTAAACTGGGTCAACGAGATCGAGAGTGCTCCGTAATAGAGCGGGCGCAGCCCCCACTGCCGCAGCCGCGACGCCACTCAAACGCTGCCGCCATAAGCGCGCCCGCGGCTTTCCGTGATAAAGACCTAGCAGGTGGCGAAGAATTACGCGCGCGGGCAGTTCTGGAAACCCCTCTGCATAAACTGCCATCGCTTCGGCCACTACGCGGCGACTGCGGGGTTGATCGGAAAGGTCAGCCATCCCGTACCAACGTGAATCGACCTCGGCAAGCACCCAGGGGTTGTGATAAGCCTCGCGACCGAACATCACGCCGTCGAGACCCTGCGCTGCGGCACTGGCGCCTTCATGGGCGGTCAATCCACCATTCAGAATAACGGTGAGGTCTGGGAAATCCGCTTTAAGTCGATGGACGATGTCGTAGCGCAGGGGCGGCACTTCCCGATTTTCTTTTGGACTCAGACCATCGAGCCAGGCATTTCGGGCGTGCACGATAAAGAGTTCACAACCCGCCGCCGCGACCGTGCCAACGAAGTCGCGCACAAAGTCATACCCCTCATGCCGTCCCAGCCCGATTCGGTGCTTGACCGTCACTGGGATTGATACCGCATCTCGCATCGCCTTGACGCAATCCGCCACCTGCTCAGGCGTTTCCATCAGACAGGCACCAAACGCCCCCCGCTGTACCCGTTCGCTCGGGCAGCCGCAGTTCAGGTTGACCTCGGCGTACCCATAGCGTTGCGCTAACCGGGCGCAGGCGGCCAAATCGCCGGGTTCGCTCCCACCGAGTTGCAGGGCGACGGGATGCTCGAGGGGATCAAAGCCTAAATGGCGCTCGACATCACCATGGATGAGCGCACCAGTCGTGACCATTTCCGTGTAGAGAAAGGCCTTGGAGCTAATCGCGCGATGGAAGACGCGGCAGTGCCGGTCTGTCCAATCCATCATCGGCGCGACGCAGAAGGCGTGATCGTTGATGCTCAAGACGCTTTGATTTGAACGATAACGCGACATCCTACCGAACCCAAGGCCTGACCTATCTCATCCTTATCGGCGCTTGCTCTGATTCGCCTCCCCCCCAACACAGCCAACGACAACGACGGAGCCTGAACCGATGCCCCAGACCCTGCCGCAACACGAACCGCGTCTGTCTGTCCAACCCTTGGAGCCCCAACACGATCCCCGACTTGGCCCGCGCCGACTTGGGCTCACCGAGCGTCAAATCGATGTGCTCGAGCGCATCCTGCGCGGCCTGCCAAACAAGCTCATCTGTCGCGAACTTTCACTTGCAGAGGGTACTGTCAAGGTGCACGTCAGCGCAGTCCTCAGAGCGCTCGGCGCCAGCAACCGAACGCAGGCGGTGATTGCGGCAACCCGTTTGGGGCTGGCCGAGACGCAGCCGCAAAACGTTTGAGCCCCAATGGCCCCAGCGTCGTATTCTGGGGCGCGCACCCACGTCCCGGCCAAACTCGCCATCTCGTGTGCGAAAATCTCAAACAGACTCAGGCAAAATCGGCGAAGCAGACCGGTTTTGACCTGCGCTGCGCTTTATCGTCGGCTTCAATCTCGGCTCTCAGGACGGATCATTCAAGGTGGGGCTTTTCCAAAGTATCGTTTCGGGGACGTTTAGCCACGCCGCCGATACTGTCGACCCCCTCAAGGACATGGATGATCGCGGCTATAAGTTGCGTAAGAACTTTGAGCAAATTGTTCGGGCAGCCATTACCGCCGAGTACAAGGACGAGGCCGTCAAAATCGCCGAGTCCGTCACCGGATATGCCTTTGATTTCGGGGATTTTGATTTCGACCAGCAGACCACCAAACTATTCAAAAAGGCCTGCGAGAATACGATGCGCAATGCCTACATGGTCCTCGATATTCCACCGGAACAGATCACGGCCGCGATTATCCACCGTGGGTATCGTCAAGGCCGATCAACGGCTCAGGTGGTCGGCCAGTTGGTCAACTTGTTTGATCTGGGGGTAGCAATCATCGGCGAACGGGCCAAAGCCGCCGGACCGCTGCTATTCACCGTCCACAAAGACTTGTTTACAGCGGTGATTACCGTCCAACCGCCACCCGAGCGACTGGCCCGTCATCTTACGATGCGCTCAGATGCTCAGCGTGCGCGCGATGAATTTGCCGGCAAAACGGCTGGCGCCCCGAACGCCACCTAAAACGCCGCGCTCCGTCGGCGCCAGCGGCCTAGAGCGACCCCTAGCCAGCCCCGCCGGCCCCAGAAGCCCGCCGGCCCAAGAAGCCCGCCTAGCCCGCTGAGGGGCTGGCGCAGGCCTTACGGACAGCTCTTATTGCTGGCTTGTGCCCAAGCCGAGGCGCGCCCGTCGCAATACGCCAGGATTTCTTTCGCCTGGTCGGGATAAAGCTGCAGGTTTTGCAGGCGGGCCCCTCGTTTGGCACGCTCGATTTGCTCATTTTCAATGTAAGTGACGGACTGCCAAAGGATTCGGCGCGTGTCCTGATCCAGCAACCGCATGCAGTTGGACCAACCCTCCCGGTACCAGCGCTCGCAAGATTCTGCGGCCCAAGGCGGCGGCGGCACCAGATCGGATACCAATGGTTGACGCAATGCGGCGGCAATTGCCTTCATCGTTTCAACCGTCGGCAGTAAGGCCGCGGAAACCGGTTGATCGGCCCATCCACCCGGAGCTGACCAACGCTTGGGCGGCTGTTTGAATTCCGGGTTCTTGCGCGAAAACTCAACGTCCTTCGCCAAATCGCGATGCGATCCCTTGCCAGCCAGGCCGCGCGATGGAATATCCGACTCAGATGCCTCCCGCGTCATTGGGGACGCCGTGGCGTTCGACAAGCCGAAACCAATCAGGGCGGACACCAAGCCAATCGAAGCCATACGCCCCACCAACCGAAAAAATCCGTTTTGCATCGCAGCCCCTTTCATTGGGAAAAACTCTGAGCGACTCGAGTCATCCGATTCGACATTTCACCATGTAAACGGGTCGGTGCGTCAGGATCAACCCATGCAGAAGGGTAAAAGCTCACGAAACCGACCGCGAACGAATGCCCAAACACAGTCACGCACCAGGACCCAGAGAATCTCGGCCCGAAGAAGCCTGCGCTTTCGCGCACATTTAATGTTTGAGCAATCCTTGCAGCTAACGGCTCATCTAAGAATCCTGGTAAGTGGGCATAGACCGATAAGCCAGACCCAATGCGCTGGTGGTCTTCACGCGCATTGATCGAAAACGACGCGGTCGCGTCTGATCGGGTATCGCCCGGCCAGCAAAATGGCACTGTAAAACTCGCAACGCTCGCGCCGCCTGACTGCGGTGTAAAACCAGGCAACTCGCGAAGACCCTGCAGGGATGATAAAGCTGCAAATGGTGAAGGACGGCGTCCCGCATCAATCACACCGGCGAGAACTACGTCGTCAGCCAGAACAGCCCTGGCCGCCATCCGCGGGTTTAATCCGGGACCGTAACCGGCCGGGCGCAACTGATTTGCGATTTCGCCGCCGACGAGTTGAGCGATCAAGGCGGCGTCATGACGGACTAGCGCCCGCTGCAGACGTTGTTGTCGCTCGAGCTCTGGCGCTGGGGTGTCGCCCGGTAGGGCAAACACCGACTCGACTGTTTTGGACTCGGCTTGAAAAATGAACGCAGCATTGACTGCTGTCAAATTGACGCTGGCCAGCAGGCGAAGCACGTCGGCCTCGGGCTTAGTAACCCCCTGGACCACGGCAATCCGCGTTACAACTTGCGCGAGCGTTGCCACCATCGTGCCGCCACGAGACCCACCGCCACCAATGCGGCCCCGCCCAAAACCAGGGTTCCAATCCGCACCAATCCGCCCGCCATCATTCGACGGGTGGCAGCGCCGCCCAGACGGGCGACGAGCAATGAAACCAACGAACCAGCCACAGGGTGCTCCCGTAGCCAGTTCAAGCCACCGCGCACCGGGGCTTTTCGCGTGAGTCCGACGAGAAATTCCCCCGCCCGCAGGGCTGGATCAAGAGAATCACGCACTGCCTCCGCCGCGCCCTTGAGTTCCTGGCGCTGGAGATCCGCGCGCAACAGCAGCAGTTCGCGCCGCAAGTGCCGGTCAGCCGCTGAAGCCGCTTTGCTCAAGGCCCCTCACCCCCGATCGACTTTCGGAGCGTCTCGAGGTCACGACGCAACTCAGCCAGGGTTAGCGACATGGGCGGCGGGGCAATCCGCGCAAGATGTTGCGCGCGCCAGAGCGCGCCGAACCCAAGCCCCATCCAAACCAAGGTAATCGCGATGAGCGCTGGCAATCTGGCCCCATCCCAAAAAGCCACTGCGACCAGAATCGTCAGCGAAATCAGAGAAACCGCAAGGGCGAACGCTCCCAACAACCCGCAGGCAGCAATCCGGATGAGACGGTCACGCTCATCGGCAAGCTCAATCCCGGCGAGTTCGAGGCGCACTTGCCCCATTGCCAGCACCGTCGCCAGCAACCGCCGAGCTGAACCGAACAACAGGCTCACGAGGTGCTCACTCGGGGCTGCCTACCCGCCCCCGAATCACTTCCGGTTCAGTAACAATCCTGCCAGCAGACCAATCCCCGCAGCGACACCAATAATGCGCCATGGATGCTCGTGCACATAGGCATCGGCAGCACGCCCCGCAGCACGCCCACGAGCGACGGCGGTCTCCTGCAATTCCTGGGCAGACTGGCGCGCCTGGCGCAGCATCTGCATTCCGCGGGCGCGCAGATCGGCGGCTTGCTCGCCGGACGCTTCAGCGGCACGATTCAGAAGATTTTCGGCATCAGTTAGCACCACTTTGACATCGGTCATCAGTTTTTCGCTGGCGGCGGTCGTCATAAAAATTCTCCAAAAATGGGTCGTA
>CAIPGD010000302.1 GCA_903864485.1 uncultured bacterium
CACCCCCTTCCTTAAAGCCGCAGTGATGTAGCCCAAGACGGCAAAGTGCCCCGTGCACCAGACCATCGTCGCCAGCAGGATCCAACGCAGCCGGGTACCCCCCAAGACTTCACCCCAGGACTTGAGCGACAAGGGCGCCACCTTCAACCCTGCGGGGATGACTCGCCAGACGATCAGTGCGGAAAACAGGCCCAGGGCGGCCACCACCGCGAAGCTCGCTCGCCAGCTCAAGGCATGGGCGAGCAGATTGCCGATCGGCATGCCGAGCACCGAGGCCAGAGACCATCCAACAAAGGCGCTGGTGAGCGCCATCGGGCGCTCTTCAGGCGCGATCATCAGCGATAGCGTTGCTGCGGCCTGGGGCGTAAACACCGCGGCCCCAAGTACCGAGACCGGTCGGACCCACATCAGCGTCGCGAAATCCGGTGCCAAGGCACAGGCGAGGTGTCCTACGGCAAGCAGCAGCAGTGACAGCACCAGCAGCAGCCTGCGATCGACTCTCGACGTTACTGCAGCCAGCAACGGCGCGCCGACGCACATCGTCAAGGCCGCGAGGCTCAGCAGGGCGCCGGCCTTGGGTACTGAAATCGCGAGATCGTGGGCCAGCAGATCAAGCATGCCCGGAACGACCAGCACGCCGCAGCCCACGACAAAGTTGCCAAGAAAGACCGTCGCGATCGCCGGGCGCTCTTTCATGACTTCGGGTTTGCAACCAGCGAGGCGCCAACTGTCGAGTTCGGGGCGCCCATGGCGTCAGGCACTGGTACTGAGAATGAGTGGCGGGTTTTTGGGCCAGGCAACGGCAAAGATGCACTGGACGACGCCTGCAGCCAGACCGACGATCACACCAATCTGAAGCGCGAGATTGTAAGAACCGAGCGCGTCAAAAATGACGCCGCCACCAAAGGCGCCCAGGAAACTGCCAAGTTGATGACTCATGAAAGCGATCCCGCTGAGCATGGCCTGCCAACGGAGCCCGAATGTTTCACTGATTGAGCCAGAGACCAGGGGCGCGACGCCAAGCCATAAAAATCCGATGTAAGCGGCAAACACCAGAGTGGTATCCGGTGTTGGGGCGCTGTAAAAATAGACGGCCAACCCAATGGAACGCAGGATGTAAATCATGCCCAGCAAGAGCATTTTGTTGTAACGACCTCCAGCCCAACCGAAAAAGAGGCTTCCCATCGCGTTAAACCCGCCAATCATCCCAAGCGCTTTCGCGCTGAGCATGGGATCAAGCCCGCAGATTTCGAGGTACGTGGGTAAATGGGTGGTTAAAAAGACGAGCTGCATTCCGCAAACGAAATAGGCAAGTGTCATTACCGCAAAGGGTGGATGCCTGAGGGCCTGAAGCGCGACGGCGCCAGGATTTTTATTGTCAAACGCGTTATTCGGCGGGAGCGCGATCGCGTCAATTTTGGAGCCGTACCAGGACGCGGGTATGAGAAATAGGCTCAGTACAACAAATCCGAGGACACCGAAACGCCAACCGAACTCCTGCGACAGGGTTTGTCCAATCGGTGCGGCAATGAGGGCGCCAATGGAGCCGGCAGCGGTGACCACACCGAGGATCGCGCTCCGCCTCTCTGGCGTGACGCTTCGAGTTGCAACTGCCATTGCCATCGCCGAACCGGTGCAGGACAGCGACAGGCCGATCAAAAATCCTGCGCCGATCAGAACGGCAAGCAAGCCATGGGCAGACGCAAGCAGGACCAATCCAATGACATACAGCAGTGAGCCAAACATCATCAATTGCCGATACCCGTGCTTACCAGCCCAAGCACCAACGAACGGTTGTAAGAACCCCCATGACAGGTTCTGAACGGCAATGGCAAGGGTGAACTCGGAAACTGAAATTCCAATGTCGCGCGTCACGGGGGCCATGAAGACACCGAGGCTCTGTCGTATTCCCATGCTCAAGCTGAGCATGACCGAGGCGCCAATGAGGATGGGTAGGCCCGATTTAATAAAACGATGGGTGTTCATCGATCAAGTGTACGTCTCCGGCAAAGAAAACCCACCCGATGACCTGATCGCATTCCAGCCGGAGTAAAAAAATGTATCGTGGGACCGGACCGCTGCATCGCGCAGAGGCCTCATCTAAAAACGGAGATACCCAAATGTTTAACCATGTGATGGTTGGTTCGAACGACATCGTCCGCTCAAAACGCTTCTATGACGCAGTGCTTGGAGTACTCGGGGTCGGCGAGCCCACGCAAAACATAAACAGCACTGGCCAAACCCGGCTGTTCTACCGCCACGATGGTCAGGCGTTCGGTGTTGGCGAACCGATTGACGGTCAGGCAGCGACTGCTGCAAACGGGGGGACGATTGGCTTCAAGTGCAGTTCGGCTGAGCAAGTCCGGAAGTTCCATGACGTCGCAGTGGCCAACGGAGGAATCTCGATTGAGGATCCGCCGGGACTTCGCGAGGGCAAGCTGGGCGCCATGCACTTGGCCTACGTTCGTGATCCAGACGGCAATAAGCTCTGTGCACTTTATCGGGTCATTTGAGGCAAGTGACCCGTCTTCACAAAGATCGTGCACCCCTCGATGCTGAAGGGCCTATGGACGCTTAGGTGGGGGCTGCGAATCCAGGTGCCTGCGGGGTAACGACCGAATTCATCTTCAAAGACCCCTTCAATTACATAAATTTCCTCGCCGCCATAGTGCCGATGGGGGTTGAAATAGGTCCCAGGAGCCCATCGGACCATCGCGGTATGCTCGGACTCGAATTCTGAGAGAGGCAGAACTGTGAGTCCGGGCACGAGGCCCTGGAGCCATTTTGTTTGGGTTGTGTCAATCGCGCGGTGCTCCTGGTCAGAGGGATGCAGGTGACGCAGTTTGACGAACAAGGTGCAGCCAGGAGCGGAGCTTGGAGCATGTGAGGTGCCGGGCGGGTTCTTGAGATAGGTCCCGGGCCCAAAGCTGCCAGTTTCGTCGGTAAACACGCCCTCTAAAACCAGGATTTCTTCACCCAGGTCGTGCGTGTGGCGCTCGAATGAAGAGCCTGGTCGGTATCGCACCACTGAAGTGGCGCGGGCCACTTCGCCGCCATCGCGCTCGATCATCCGGCGTTGGACACCACTGGCAGGGGAATCGACCCAGTCCACGCTGGGAACGTGGACCACGACACGCTGCGATGCATCAGAATTGAGTTTCAAGAGTCGACTCACGGGCAGGCTGGACTACTCGCAAGGATAGCGGGTCGATCGCAGCGGGTCGTTACGACGCGTCTAAGCGGCCCAGGCCCCTTGCGCTTCTTCCCAGCCAATGACGGCAATCGGGCTGCCGTCGGGATGGATAAAGGTTAGCGGCCCCAGGAAGGTCATGTAGAACTCGCTGTGGATCGGAAACTGGGTCTTGTCGTGACGGGCCCCCGACGATTCATAACCATAGCCC
>CAIPGD010000303.1 GCA_903864485.1 uncultured bacterium
AAGTCCCGACCGCTGCGCAGCAAACTCAGGTCAATCAGACTGGCAACACGCTCGAGATCGACGCCATCACCGGCACCGCCCCCACCGGCGCAGGAGCTCAGAGCACATCCCGGCGGCACATCCACGCGTAACACCCTCGCGGTTCGATCCCCCGGAAACCAGCCGAGCGTGACGGTGGCCTCAGCCGCCAGGCCCAGGTGGACGATCACTTTGGCCAGGCGCCTTGCCAACAAGCCCCCAGCACGGTCGGCCTTGAAGAAGTCTTTGCCTGACCAGGCTCCTCCGCCGATGGGGACGCGTGGTCCGTAGGCGTCCGCGACGAGCTTTTTTCCTGAGAGTCCGTTGTCGCCCTCAGGGCCACCGACCTCAAATGCGCCGGCGCCATTCACGGTCATTGGATCGGGCAACTCGGGCGAGAGCCCCGTGAGGACCCGCGCGCAGTGCTGCAATTCGTCCGATAGTGCGTTTCGAACCGCTCGATACAACGCGATGGAGTCTGCCCTCTGGCGTTGCTGCAGGGCGCAGCAAACCGACTCGATTTGCCACTGCGAATCCTTGGACGGTTCGCCAACCGACCCACGTTCCAAATCCCCCAAAGACGAACCCTCCAACTCCCTAACCACAACCAGAACCTTTCCGTCGGGCCCGAGCTGTAGTTCCGGATGCGACGTCCTCAGCGCATGCAGGCGTTGCCCGAATCGTTGAACGAGCCACTGCTCGACCGGAAGATGGTTCGTTGCTTTGAGATTGTTCGCGTAGCCGATACAAATCGCCTGGTCGTCCGATAGTTCACGAAACGAGTCCTCGCCCTCGACCAGGTCGTCCAGGCAAAGGTCGGAGAAAACGCGCAGCAACTTTGGGTCGGGGTTCCACGGACAGTCTTGATCTTCTCCATAACCCGCGGTTCGATAGACGTTCTGCACAAGCGCGGTCAGATCGATTTTGTGGGCTTCCGGGCAGGCGATACGCCCGGTCAGGGTGACAAGGTTTCGGTGCACCGCGACTTCTGCACCGACGAGCGCGCGGGGGTGACGGCGGCGAGCTTGCGCGACGAGGGCATCGGCGATCGCATCGCTGAGCTTGTCAGGGTGACCGGGCAGGACGAACTCTGCGGGTCGAAGCGACCAGTTACCACTGGCCTCGCTCCTGGTGGCCGTCGTGCTTGGGTTGTTGAGCTTGGTGCTGATGGAATTGTTCATTTCTTGACTCCGGTGTTCAGGGTGTTGGTGTAGTTGGCCACTGCGCTCAGGTCGTTCTGGTTGGTGGATTGGCCCAGGTAGGCGACCGCGAGGCGGGCGTTGGCGAGCGTTGTGTGGGTTGCGCCCTGGGGCTTGCCGACATAGCCGTCGGTGATCAGGACGGCGCGGGTGATTCGATGGGTGCGCATGTGATTGGCAACGCAGTCGACGTCGGTGCCCCCGGTTGTCTTGCATTTGCCCGCGCGCAACTGCGACAGCGTCATGTCGGCGACCGAGTTCGAGAACAAGTGCACGTCGGGGTGGACGTATTCCGCGCAATCCAGCACGGCGCCATAGAGCGCGGTTAAGACGCTATCCATGCTGCCGGAGACATCCAGGTACACATGAACCAGATCGG
>CAIPGD010000304.1 GCA_903864485.1 uncultured bacterium
GATTGTCATGACGCTGACCGCGGCCCTCGTTCTCGCATATTTTGTGGCGATCCTGATCAGCCTGAAGCTGCGCCGGCACGACGTTCAGAGCCGGCACCTGCACTTCTTGCGAGCCTTCTTTCCGAACTGGCGTTTCTACCACGCGGTCGGGCACCGGCCAACGCTAGAGCTCAGGGTCCAGAACGGGGCGGAGGACTGGTCTGACTGGATCCCTCACTTCCCACGTGCGCACCGCCACCCTCTGCAGTTCATCCATAACCCTGAGATCAATCTGCAACTGGTCGAGCAGACGCTCATCGAGCATCTCGCGGGGGACCTTGCTGAGATGTCAGACGAAGAAGAAGTAACCGATCTCGTCAGCTATCGCCTGACCATTCGATTGGCCGACAAGCTCGCCCTCCAGCAGGCGCATTCATTTGTACCGCAGCCGACCCAAGGCCTGTGCTACCAGTTTCGGATCCGCCTGATCCATGCGCTGGACCTCCAGGGGGACAACCCCACGGTCCTCGTGTCGCCCAAGCTTTACCTTGATCCGGACGAAGACCGATGAAAATCGATCTAATCGATGCGGTACGAGCCTTTGAGTGCCTCTGTGCCCTCAGTCTGCTGATCCAATGTGCCGAGTTCTGGCGCCTGACTGCTGCGCAAGAAGGCGCTGGAGTATGGCTCTGGAACATCCAGCGCGACGACCTCAAGAACGCGCCAGGCTGGTTGCGCAGCACCTGCGACCATCTATTTCGGCCCCAGACGCAGCGACTCCATCTTGGCTTTCGCATCCTGCTGGCTGTCACTCTCTTTTGGGGATCAAATCTCTTCAGCAGTACGATTTTATTTCTCAGTACCATCATCGTGCTTATTCGTTGGCGTGGAACGTTCAACGGGGGTAGCGATTTCATGACGATCGTCGCGTTGACCGGTCTCCTGATCGGCCATCTCGCGAGCATCTGGTGGCCCCCAGCTCTGGCCTGGCGGGCTGGCCTTTGGTACGTCACCATTCACACCCTCACGTCGTATTTCATCTCAGGTGCGATCAAGCTGGGTCATGTCCATTGGCGAAGCGGCAGAGCACTCACGGTGTTTCTAGACACCGCGATTTACGGACCTCTGCCGGCCAGTAGCCTCTGGCAACAGCCCGCCATTACCCGCCTGGCCGCTTGGAGTTTCATTCTGTGGGAGTGCGCCGCGCCACTGGTGCTATTGGGACCCGTCTGGGCAATCGGCTTCTGCATGATCGCGGCCGTGTTCCACGGACTGGTGTTCTGGTACTTCGGGCTGAACCGCTTTTTCTGGGCCTGGGCCGTGAGCTTTCCAGCGCTGATTTTCTGCGCGTCGGATCTACGATTGGGCGAGATCTAGACTCTCAAGGGGTCCGAAAGCCAGGGTAAGCAAATGCCCTCGAGATCGCTTCACAATCGCGTTCGGAAACACCAGCAGCGCAGGCTGTGGTGTACCAGGTGCCGCGCACTTGCTCTTCCATAAGATCAATGATGGACGTCGCCTGACCGGGGTCGAGCAGGAAGCGTGCGCTTTGCGAGAGCAAGTTATCGGCGTTCGCGAAGCGTCCAGCATTTCCGCACTCCATCGCGAGGTCGCGCCTGTTGATGCTCACCGGCACCGCAGGAGTCAGGTCGTAAGCTGGGGAGAGCTTCCAGTCCGCTTGTTTGGCAATCAGCGCATGGTTGCGCGGGTGATCGTCGATATTCGAGATCAGCGCGTTGAAGCACATTCGGCGAAAGAGCTCGGCGGCGTTTTGCTCAGGGTCAGCACAGACGCGCCGAACCTCTTCGGCAAGCACCACATAGGACCACTTGCCACGCGATTCGTGGGCCTCATCGCTACGCAGTAGCGTGAGAGCCGAGATCATGCGGGAGCGCAGGTATCCCGCCTGTGTTTTCTCCCGATCGAAGCGCTTGACGAGCAGGACATCACGGCCTGCGATGCTCTTCAAACGGCTCTCCGCCGTGCTCAAGCCACAGGCCCGAGCCAGGGTCAACATGGCGTGCTCAACACGCGCGTTGTTCCACGGGTCGTCGGGCCGATTGAACTTCGCAATCCACAGTCCGTCGTCGTCTTCGACCACGGCCTTTGGACGGGCGCCGCCCATCGATGTCCCGATCAGGATCAGGTTCTCGACCTGTTCGTTAGCGACATCGGCCGGCAGTTCTTCGTTCGCCACGATGGCATCGGCGATGGACTGCATGTGCGCCAGATCAAGGGTCTGGTTGAAGCTGCGCTTGGGAGCGGGCGGGATTTGGTTGTGGCCAAACCCGAGCGCCCCTGCGCGGTCATCTGGCGAGTACAGAAGGTATTCCAGTTCTCCAGGCTGAGCTTTGCGGAGGTGACGCTGAATGACTCGTCGGCCCCAATAGTCCGGGCTGGCATCGCGCAAGGCGCCGAAGACGCCGTCGAGAGCAGCGGTCAAATAAGTCCGCGGCGAAAGCTTCAGCTCAACAGGATCGAGGGCGACGGCGTTCGAACGCTCAAGGTAGCTGCGACCATAAACAAAGCGCCCTTCCATCGTACCCCTGCGGCCCAAGGCCAGGGCGAAGCGGCCAGCCGTCACCGGCTCAGTCTGCCCGGGCAGCGTGATGTAGACGAAGCACTCGGCAAGTGCTTCAGAAGTCATTGTCGAGGCCACCCTTTGGCCGCGCCCTGGCACGTTCGCGAGACATCGCGAGGATCTGGCCTTCTTCGTCTTGTTCGGGAGCTGCAACGTCAGCGATTTGATTGATCAAATCGAGCGCCCATAGCATCGCCGCGTACACGACGATGCCCGTTGAGGGCTTGCCCTTTTCAGCGTCGGCGACGGCCCGGTCTCCGGTTCCGATCTTCTCCGCCATGTCGCCGATTGTCAGATTTCTTCGCAGTCGTGCCGTGCGCAGGTTTGCGCCCAGCCGCTTGAGCGTCTGTTCAACGGCATAGGGTGGCGCGGTCAGCAACTTGTTGCGGGCGGTCATGATTCACCGATGCAAGCGGATTCTCCCCAACAGAAACCAATCTAGCCAGGGAGCAATTAAACAAAAAAGCTCTCAAGAGCATATTAACTGAGATAAACGGCTCTTGAAAGGATCTTTATGCTAAAGTCTAGCGTGTCCAGTTGCGCACATAACAGGGAAAGAGTTCCAATGTCCGAAGGTCCAATCGCGGAGCAAGTGAGGCAACGGCGAACGTTTGCCATCATTGCTCACCCGGATGCGGGCAAAACCACGCTGACCGAAAAACTTCTGCTATTCGGTGGTGCCATTCAAATGGCCGGAACGGTCAAGGCCCGCAAGAGTGGTCGACATGCCACCTCAGACTGGATGGAAGTCGAGAAGCAGCGCGGCATCTCGGTCGCCAGCTCGGTCATGCAGTTTCAGTGGGGCGGTTGTACGTTTAACTTGCTCGACACCCCGGGCCACAA
>CAIPGD010000305.1 GCA_903864485.1 uncultured bacterium
GGTATCGATTCCCACCGTTTGCGTGCGGGTGGAGTGAAAGTAGGCATTGATTCATTAGTCATACTTCAGCAAACCGAGCGTCGGGCATCCTTTAGGAGCAACAGCATTTGCTGCTCACGCAGCGGTGATGCGATAAACCCGAACCGCTTGTAGAACTGCGCCGCTTCTTCGTCAATGGGGTGGGTCAGCATAGCCCGGATGCCAGCCTGTTCGGCAATCAACATTGTTCGGCGAATAGCATCCTGGAGGAGGCCATATCCGATGCCTTGTCCCTGGTCTTTTGCCGAGACCGCGAGTCGCGCCAGGATCACCACCGGCACTGGGTATTGCCCCATCCCCTGACGGATCCGCTCAGGTGCTTCCAGCGTATCGATCTGGCCAACCGTCAGACTAAAGTGGCCGGCGACGCGGTCCTCCTGCGCGACGACGAAAGTCTTGGCCGAGCCGCTGCCCTGTGCTTGCCGGGCATGGCGCAGGAGCCAGTCGTTCAGCGCTGGCCTGCCACAGTCAAAACCATCCAACCGGTGGCGCGCGGTCAGAGGTTCCGGTGCGCTTACGGTCACTTCGCATCCCAAGGCGCCTTACGGGCAAACAGGTCACGGATTCCGTCGTTGACCTGTTCGGGGCGCTCCAGCAGATCCATGAAGGCCTGATACTGGCTGCCCGAAACCATGAACAATCGCTGATCGAGCAGGGTCTGTTCAGCGGCCAGGCAGGCGCTGTCAAGGATGAAGTCGGTCAGCGACTTTTGGGCCACATCAGCAGCACGACGCAGCACCGCCTCCTGTTCGGGGGTAGCGCGCAGCCCGAGACGGGCAGACCGAGCTGAAGGCGAGGATGTAAAGGCAGTCATGGCGGCACCGATTTTGCTAGGTCATCAACAAGTATGTTAGTACAAATGACTAACGAGGTCGAGTGATTGGGGCGATGGGCTACCTTGGTTCACAACGACGCAGAGATCTCAATTTCAAGACGTTCACTCCGATCTCCCCCGCTTTAAGGGGAACAAAAGTTACTTCCTGCCATCACCCTTTTGGATTGCAAATTCAGGGGGCTAACACCCCTCTCACAACCCGATCAGGAAGGGGAAAATTTAAGTGACCATTACTCGACGAGTTTGGGTGACCCGCGGGGTTCATTGGCCCTGACCGAAGCGGGTAGGCGCCACTTCACACAGGCACGGCGCCTCGTGGCGGAAATTGCCGAAGTGTTGCACTTCTTGAACGACTGCATGCTGCCGAAGCCAAAGAAACCAGCAAGTAACGACATTAGTCATCAGCCATCGAGTTGGGGGGCGAAGGTAGTCTGCTTCCGAAAACCATTACGAAAGCCCAAACAGATTTCGATCTCATCAGCCCCCCTGCTTCGAGAGGCGATTGCCTATAAATTATCTGGCCTCAACAATTTTTTTCCTCGCCTTCAGAATCGACAGCCGGACCAACCGAGGAGGATTGGTTTTTCGACCGAAAGCTGCTCGCTGACGGTCGGACTCCAATGCGGAAAGTGATTCACCAGAACGGGCTGTAAACACCACAGTTTCGAGGACGCGTCTCGTAGGTTTCGCGCGCAAGCGCGAACGGTTGGCCTCGACGTCTATACGCCCAAAGCGTATAGTTCTGGTAATGTTGACCGTCGTCGAAACTGAACTCTTTCAGAAGCTTTGGCCTGCATATTGGACAGAGGAGGAACGAGGCGAATTCGCATCATTCCTGTCCGCAAACCCAACCGCTGGCGATGTCGTTCCTGAGTCCGGAGGAGTTCGAAAGATTCGCTGGAAGCGTCAAGGAACAGGCAAATCAGGTGGGGTCAGGGTGATCTATTTCACTCGTAATGAAGCCGAGGAACTGGTGCTTCTGACCTTGTATGCAAAGTCCAGGACAGACAATCTAAGTGGTGCCGTACTCAAGGAGATTCGCCGTGCCCTCGAACCATAAACCCTTGTCACCGAGAGAATTGGCCAAATTCGAAGCCGGCCGAGACCTTGGCGCTGAACTTATCGAGTCCATCGCACAAATGAAAGCTAGCCAGGTGCGGGTAGTCTTTAGCCCGGCCATCGAGGCACGCGAAAAGACCGGTTTGTCCCAAAGCCAGTTTGCCGCATTGCTCGGCGTATCAGTACGGACGCTTCAAGGATGGGAGCAAGGACGCAAACAGCCAAGCGGTGCGGCGCGCACCCTACTGACGATCGCTCGCACCAACCCCAAAGCATTGCTAGCCGTCGCAGGAAAATAAAAAAGTCAGGGTTTTGCCAAACCTTGTTCGTAGCGAGCTTGACGAGTCGCCTGCGGTGCGTATTTCGCTTGTAGCCGATAAAACACTGGTTCAGCTGCGAGCGCCGCGCCGCTGGCCTTGCCTGCAGCGATATCATTTCTCAGCGCTTGGGGTTGGATGGCCTACTGGCGCTCGGTGTCCTTGAGCAGGCGCAGTCCAGCACGGACGACTTCGCTGACGTTGTTGTAGCGGCCGCTTTCGACTTGGTCGCGGATGAATGTCTCGAGATGGGGGCTCAGGGCAACCCGGGGCCATTCACAGTGTTGTCTCACCTCCCTCCTCGACGCGTGAAATTTGCGCTTCGTACGCAAATCTCGTGGTTGCGCCAAGTTTTCGTAAGAAAACCGGGTTTGCGCTCGAAAATGTGACGTGTTTGGTTTGCGCTGTTACGGGCGCAAACGTCGCAAGCCCGCGTGGCGCGGGCTCCCGAGGGTATCGCCTAGACCGGCGTACCAAGGTTTGTTTTGGGTTTTTGGCGGAGAGGGTGGTCATCAAGAATTGTTCAAAATCAA
>CAIPGD010000306.1 GCA_903864485.1 uncultured bacterium
CTGGCCCACAAGATGTCGGTCAAAGCGGCCGAAGTGATCAAGCACTTGATGAAGTTGGGCCAGATGGTCACGATCAATCAGGTGCTCGATCAAGAAACTGCAATGATTCTGGTCGAAGAAATGGGTCACAAGGCCTTTGCGGCCAAGCTCGATGACCCCGAAACCTTCCTCGAAGAATCGGCCACTGCGGCCACAGCGGTCGATGTGGTGGATCTACCGCGGCCTCCGGTCGTGACCGTGATGGGCCACGTCGACCACGGTAAAACGTCGCTACTTGATTCGATCCGTCGCGCGAAGGTGGCGGCTGGTGAGGCCGGCGGAATTACGCAGCACATCGGCGCGTACCACGTCGAGACGCCCCGTGGGGTCATTACCTTCCTCGATACGCCAGGTCACGAGGCGTTTACGGCCATGCGTGCGCGGGGCGCCAAGGCGACCGACATCGTCATTTTGGTTGTGGCGGCCGATGATGGCGTGATGCCGCAAACGATTGAGGCGATCAACCATGCGAAAGCGGCTGGTGTGCCGATCGTTGTCGCGATGAACAAGATCGATAAAGCCGAAGCAAATCCTGAGCGCCTCAAGCAGGAGCTGGTGGGCCATGAAGTGGTCCCCGAAGAGTACGGCGGTGATTCACCCTTCGTTGCGGTTTCTGCAAAGACCGGGCAGGGAATTGATGAGCTGCTTGAGAACGTGTTGCTGCAGGCTGAAGTGCTCGAATTGCACGCACCGCGTGAGACGCCCGCCAAGGGATTGGTGATTGAAGCGCGCCTGGATAAGGGGCGTGGACCGGTCGCTACGGTGTTGGTGCAAAGCGGTACCTTGCGCCGTGGCGATGTCGTGTTGGCAGGCTCCGCATATGGCCGTGTGCGCGCCATGCTCGATGAAAACGGCAAGCCAATTCAGGAGGCTGGTCCGTCCATTCCGGTCGAGATTCAAGGCTTGGCCGAGGTGCCGTTGGCCGGTGAAGAAGTCATTGTGCTTGCTGACGAACGCAAGGCTCGTGAGATCGCGCTGTTCCGGCAAGGCAAGTTTCGCGACGTCAAGCTGGCCAAACAGCAGGCGGCCAAGCTCGAGAACATGTTCGACCAGCTGGGCGAGGGCGTGCAGACGCTGGCGCTTATCATCAAGTCCGACGTGCAGGGTTCTCAAGAAGCCCTGGTGCACGCGATGCTCAAGCTCTCGACCGACGAGGTCAAAGTGCAGGTGGTGCATGCGGCGGTCGGTGCGATTACCGAGAGCGACGTCAACCTGGCGCTGGCTTCGAAAGCGGTCATCCTGGGCTTTAACGTGCGGGCCGATTTGCAGGCGCGCAAGGTGGCCGAGGGGCAGGGCGTTGATATCCGTTATTACGGCGTGATCTACGACGCGGTCGACGAGGTTAAGACGGCGATGACGGGGCTGCTGGCGCCCGAGAAGCGCGAAGAGACGATCGGGCTGGTCGAGATTCGTCAGGTCTTCCCCGTATCAAAAGTCGGCAACATCGCGGGTTGTATGGTGCTCGAGGGGATCGTTCGCAGAAATGCAAGGGTTCGGCTCCTGCGCAGTGGGGTCGTGCTCTGGACGGGCGAGCTTGATTCGCTCAAGCGCTTCAAGGACGATGTTCGCGAAGTCAAAGAAGCGTTCGAGTGCGGTCTGATGCTTAAAAACCAGAACGATATCCAGGTCGGTGACCAGCTCGAAGTGTTCGAGATCAAAGAGTTCGCGCGTACTCTGTGACGGGCGATCGCATTGACGATGACTTGATGCCCCGCGGAGGTGCGTGATGGCCTCGCGGGCAAAGTCTGGAGCGGTTGCCGGTGGGCGTGGCATTCGTGTTGCGGACCAACTGCAACGCGAACTGGCACAGCAGATTCAGTTCGAGGTCAAAGACCCTCGCATCGGCCTGGTGACCCTGACAGGTGTCGATCTCACGCCTGACTATGCGGTCGCGACCGTATGGTTTACGGTCTTTCCGAGTGATGACGAAACCATCGCTCGAACCGAGGAAGGCCTCAAGCGCGCCGCTACTTTTTTGCGCGGCCGCGTCGGTCGCGCCCTGCGTATTCACACGTCACCCGAACTACGATTCACCCTCGATCGCTCGGTCGAGCGCGGTGTGGCGATGTCGCGTCTGATCGATGAAGCGAATCAGCAACGCGGCGAGGACGAGACGGCTTCAAGCGATGGCGCGTGACCGGATCGATGGGGTCCTCGTGCTGGATAAGCCCGTCGGACCTTCATCAGCGCAGGCGCTCGGGCGCACCCGCTGGTTGATGGGCGCCGCGAAGGCGGGGCATGGCGGCACACTCGACCCCTTGGCGAGCGGTTTGTTGCCGGTCTTGTTCGGTGAAGCCACCAAATTTTCGGACGATCTGCTGCGTGCTGATAAAACTTATGAAGCGTGCGTGCGTCTCGGTATTAGTACGACCACCGCAGACGCCGAAGGTGAATGGCTGACTGTGGGACCCGTCCCGCAGGACGAGGCCTTGATCCGGAGCGCATCGGCCGAGTTTGTGGGCTCGATCATTCAGGTCCCACCGGCCTATTCAGCCATCAAAAAAGACGGCCGACCGCTCTACGAATATGCCCGCGCTGGCATTGCCGTCGAAGTTCCATCGCGCGAGGTGCAGATCCACGCACTCGATGTGTTGCGGTTCGAACTCAGTGAAGAGGGGACGATCCGTGATGTCTGGATTCGCGTCGATTGTTCTAAGGGAACGTACATTCGGACGCTCGCCGCTGATCTGGGTAGCCGCCTCGGTTGCGGCGGTCATCTAGCCGCATTGCGCCGCACGCGGGTGGGCGACCTGACCATTGAACAATCCATCAGCCTCGATGGATTGGAAGCGCTCGCGGACCGCAGTGAGCGGCGCGGGTGTCTTGCACCCGTCGATTCGCTCTTGAGTTCGGTCCACCGCATCGATCTGGATACGGTGAACGCTGAGCGTTTTTGCCACGGTCAGCTCGTTCCGATACCGACCGACATTCAATTGCAATCCGAATCGACGACAATCCCGAGGTTGCGGATCTATGGGGGCAATCGCCTGCTGGGTCTTGCAGTGCCGCAGGCAGGAATGCTCAAGCCGCTGCGTCTCATGTCGACTGCTCCCTCGCCGACTCCTCACTGACCATCTACTTACCGACCAACTCCTCACTGATCGACTCTAATCGCCCTCCTATGAACGCACCCATTCGAAATATTGCAATCATTGCGCACGTTGACCACGGCAAGACCACCCTGGTTGACCAGCTATTACGCCAGTCCGGCACCTTCCGTGCCAATCAGGCAGTTGTCGAACGGGTGATGGACTCGAACGATCTTGAGAAAGAACGCGGGATCACGATCCTTGCAAAAAATTGTGCGATCGAAGTCGACGGCACCCGGATCAACATCGTTGACACCCCGGGGCACGCCGACTTTGGTGGCGAGGTCGAACGCGCACTCTCGATGGTGGATTCGGTGCTGCTGGTCGTCGACGCCGTCGATGGGCCCATGCCTCAAACACGATTTGTGACCCGCAAGGCCCTCGCATTGGGCCTGCGTCCGATCGTGGTGGTGAACAAGATTGACCGCCCCGGCGCCCGTGCCCATTGGGTGATCGATCAAGTGTTTGATCTGTTCGATAAGTTAGGTGCAACCAGCGAACAGATGGACTTCCCGATCATCTACTGTTCGGCGTTGGCCGGATTTGCGGTCAAAGAACTCGAAGAAATGGACGCGCTGCCGCGTGGTGAGAACGGCATGCCGCAGGGCACCATGCGTGCGCTCTATGACGCGATCCTGGCGTTCGTGCCAGAGCGCAAAGATGATGTCGAAGCGCCACTGCAGTTACAGATCTTGTCACTGGACTGGTCGAGTTATGTCGGTCGAATCGGCGTCGGGCGTGTGAACCGCGGCAAGATCCGCGCGGGTCAATCGGTGTCCGTGGTCCACGGCCCGGGCGCCAAGCCTGTGAACGGCAAAATCAACCAGGTGCTGCGTTACAAAGGGCTGGAACGGATCCCGATGGATGAAGCGCTTGCGGGTGATATTTGCGCCGTGACCGGGATCGACACGATCGATATTGGGACCACCATTTGCGCGCTCGACACGCCCGAAGGCCTGACCCTGCTGAAGGTCGATGAGCCGACCCTGACGATGGAATTCATGGTGAACTCGAGCCCGCTGGCTGGGCGCGAGGGTAAGTACGTGACGAGCCGGCAGATTCGCGATCGGCTTGAGCGCGAGCTGCAGCACAACGTGGCGCTGCGGGTCGAGTTCCCCAGCGATAGCGACACCTTTGTAGTGTCCGGGCGCGGTGAGCTGCACCTGACGATTCTTCTCGAGAACATGCGCCGTGAAGGGTACGAGCTAGCGGTATCGCGGCCCAAGCCCAAAGTGCGCGTCAACCCCGAGACCGGTGAGCGCGAAGAACCGTTCGAAAATCTGGTCATGGACGTTGAAGAGCAGCACCAGGGCTCGGTCATGGAATACCTGGGCACCCGCCGCGCTGAGATGGTCAATATGGAGCCCGATGGCAAAGGCCGCGTGCGCCTCGACTACCGCGTGCCTGCGCGCGGCTTGATCGGCTTTCATAGTGAGTTTTTGAACCTTACGCGCGGCACCGGCATCATGAGCCATGTCTTCGATGATTACGGCTCTTTTGCAGGCCCGATTGAAGACCGCCGAAACGGTGTGTTGATTAGTCAGGACGATGGCGAAGCGGTGGCTTATGCACTTTGGAAGCTCGACGATCGGGGCCGGATGTTTGTCTCAGTAGGCGACATCCTGTACGAAGGCATGATCATTGGTATCCACACGCGGGACAACGATTTGGTCGTCAATCCGGTGCGTGAGAAGAAGCTCACCAACGTGCGATCGTCCGGTAAAGACGAGGCCGTCGTCCTGACCCCGCCGATCCAGTTA
>CAIPGD010000307.1 GCA_903864485.1 uncultured bacterium
TCATGGGGACTCACCGAACGACGTCGTGACAGTTCCCAGGTTCGTGCGGAATAGCGGAATGGCTTGCTGGTCAGCGCACCGACCGGGCAGATATCGATCATGTTGCCGGACACTTCGGACTCAACCGAACGTCCCACAAAGCTCATGATCTCGCTGTGCTGTCCGCGACCAGCCATGCCGAGTTCCATCACGCCCGCGACTTCTTGACCAAACCGCACGCAGCGCGTGCAGTGGATGCAACGCGACATTTCTTCAGCCGAAATGAGCGGTCCCATCGGCTTGTGAAAGACGACGCGTTTCGCCTCGTCATATCGACTGCTGCTGCTGCCGTAGCCGACCGCCAAGTCTTGAAGCTGGCATTCGCCGCCCTGATCGCAGATCGGGCAGTCAAGCGGGTGGTTGATCAGCAGGAACTCCATCACCGCTTTCTGCGCGGCAATGGCTTTTTCGGAGCGAGTCCAAACCTTCATGCCAGGTGTCACTGGAGTGGCGCAGGCCGGCAGTGCCTTTGGCGCCTTCTCGACCTCGACCAGGCACATCCGGCAGTTCGCCGCGATGCTCAGTTTCTTGTGGTAACAAAAATGAGGAACGTACAAACCCAAGGAATTGGCCGCATGCATGACCATGCTGCCCTCGATGACCGAGGCGGGTTTGCCGTCGATTTCGAGTTCAATCATGAGTGGTCCACCAGGCAGCGCTTGTGTTCGATGTGATACGCAAATTCATCACGGTAGTGCTTGAGGAAGCCCTTGACTGGCATCGCAGCGGCGTCACCCAGCGCGCAAATCGTGCGGCCCATGATGTTGTCAGCAACCCCGCCCAGTCGGTCAAGGTCTTCGGGGCGCCCCTGCCCATGTTCGATCCGGTGGACCATCCGCGATAACCAGCCCGTGCCCTCCCGGCATGGGGTGCACTGGCCACAGGATTCTTCGTAATAGAAGTGGGACAAGCGCGCCAACGAGCGAACCATGCAGCGAGTCTCGTCCATAACGATGACCGCGCCTGAACCCAACATTGAACCGGCCTTGGCGATGGCGTCATAGTCCATCGTGATATCCATCATGATGCTAGCGGGCAGCACGGGTGCTGACGATCCACCAGGGATCACAGCCTTAAGGGCACGGCCATCGCGCATGCCACCTGCGAGCTCAAGCAGCTTGGCAAACGGAGTCCCGAGGGGAATCTCGTAATTGCCAGGACGCTCGACGTCACCACTGATCGAGAAGAGCTTGGTGCCACCATTGTTGGGCTTGCCGACCGCTAAAAACGCGGCACCGCCGTTACGGATGATCCAGGGGACTGCCGCAAACGTCTCGGTGTTGTTAATCGTCGTTGGCTTGCCAAACAAACCATAACTGGCCGGGAACGGCGGCTTGAAGCGCGGCTGTCCTTTCTTGCCCTCAAGGGATTCGAGGAGCGCGGTCTCTTCACCACAGATGTACGCCCCATACCCATGAAAGGCGTGCAACTGAAAGCTGAAGCCGGAGCCGAGAATGTGATCGCCTAATAGGCCCGCCGCCCTCGCCTCTTCGAGCGCTTCTTCGAACCGCTCGTAGGTCGAAAAAATCTCGCCATGAATGTAGTTATAACCGACCGGGATTCCCATCGCATACGCCGCAATCGCCATCCCCTCGATGACGATATGGGGGTTGTAACGCAGGATGTCCCGGTCTTTAAATGTGCCTGGCTCGCCCTCGTCCGAGTTACAGACCAGGTACTTGGCACCCGGAAACGCACGGGGCATGAAACTCCACTTTAGGCCGGTCGGAAAACCCGCACCGCCGCGCCCCCGCAAAACACTCGCTTTGACTTCTGCAATGACTTGCTCAGGGGTCAGACCCTCGCCACCGTCTTTCCCCAGAATCTTGCGCAAGGCCTGATAGCCGCCACGCGACTCGTAGTCTTTGAGGCGCCAAGCGTTCGGCCCATCCAGATCCGCCATGATCTGAGGCGCGATGTGGCGCCCGTGAAAACAGGTTTCGACAGCATGGTTGACGTGAATCGGTTCAATTGCACCCATGGGAATTCCTTTCGCAGCCTGTAGCGGACGCCGTTATGCGACGTCGACGCGGTTGCCGGGGTTCACCCCGGGGGCCTTGGCGCGCAGCTCTTCGAGCAACGCGTCCAGTTTGACCTCGTCGCAAAAACTTTCCATGCGCGTGTCGTTCACCAACAGCACCGGGGCATCCGCACAAGCCCCCATGCACTCGCCCTCGCGCAGGCTGAACACCCCGTCGGTCGTGGTCTCGCCATAGCCCACACCCAGCGTGCGCTGAAGGTACTGACCCGCGCGATCGCCATGGCGCAAGGCACACGGCAGATTGGTGCAGACCGTGAGCTTGAAGCGCCCGACCGGCGCGGTGTTGTACATCGTGTAGAAGGTCGCCACCTCGTGCACCGCAATCGGCGGCATGCCCAGGGTGTTGGCAACGTCTTCGACAACCTCAGGGCTCATCCAACCCTTTTCTTGTTGCGCGATGGTTAGCGAGGCCATCACGGCCGCCTGCTTTTGGTCGGGCGGGTACTTGGCCACTTCGCGGGCGATCTTGGCGTAGGCGGCTTCGGACAGAAGGCGCGACGTGAGCTCGCCGTTGTCGTTTGAAGAGGCTGGAGTTGGAGTGGTCATTGCGGGAATTTGCACGTTCAATCAGCGATCAATTTCGCCAAACACAATGTCCTGCGTCCCGATGATCGTGACAACGTCTGCGATCATATGGCCACGCGACATCATGTCGAGGCCCTGCAAATGGGCATAACCAGGAGCACGAATTTTGAGCCGGTAAGGCTTGTTGGCACCATCACTGACCATGTAAATACCGAACTCGCCCTTCGGATGTTCGATGGCCGCGTAGCACTCACCCGGAGGCACATGCATCCCTTCGGTAAACAGTTTGAAGTGATGGATGAGTTCTTCCATCGAACTCTTCATGTCAACCCGATGCGGCGGAGCAACTTTATGGTTATCCGTCATCACCGGGCCGGGATGATTGCGTAACCACTCCACACACTGACGCATGATCCGGTTGCTCTGGCGCATCTCTTCGATACGAACCAGATAACGATCGTAGGAATCGCCGTTCTTACCGACCGGGATGTCGAAA
>CAIPGD010000308.1 GCA_903864485.1 uncultured bacterium
CTCGGCGAGATCCTCGATCGTCTCGATCGGTTTTCGCTCGACGTGAATCGCCGCAAAAATGGCGGGTGCGGTTGCGTCCGCCTTACCGAGGGCGTCAAGGGCAAAAAACGCATGCTGAAAAGGGGCCTGATTCGGACGAAAGGCTACCGGTAACTTCCTAAAATAGACGTCTGCGGGCTGTTTTGCCCGCCACGCCATCAGTTCAGGCTCAAGCGCATGGCAATGCGGACACCAATAACCAAAGAATTCGATCACTTCGACCTTGCCTGCTGGGGCCTCGACCGGCTGTGGCCGCGCGAGCACTTTGAACTCGACACCTTCGACCGGTGTGTGTGCGCGAACCGGAAAACTCGGAAGACCGACCAAGGCAGATCCGGCCAACGTCGCGCCAAGCCAGTCGCGACGCGTCTGTTGAAAAATCAGCATCTTCATCCTCTGAAAAAATGAACCAGGGCGGCGTGCGCCCTCGAACCCCGTATTCGCGTGTTGGCGGATTAGCGAACCCGAACCACCGACACCTCGATACCACTTTCCGTAAGCTTGGTGCGGGCACGTGTCATATCGTCCATCCGCGCAAATGGGCCAATGCGAACCCGTTGCACCGCAAAGCCGTTGACCTCCGAGCCAATGACCCTTGCCTCGAAACCCAGCAAGGCGAGCCGCCCCCGCATGGCTTCCGCGTCTTCCACCGTACGAAACGCGCCTGCCTGCAGGACATAGCCCTCCCCGCTGGCCCCGCTGGCCCCGCTCGATCCGACTGCGCTGGGCGCAGGCGCTGCGGCCTGGATGGGCGCGGACGCTGGCGCCGCGGCCACGCCCGGTGGCATTGCCGCGACGCCCTGGGCTGGGACCGAAGCGCGAGCAGGCGCGTTCGGCGCAGGACTCGGAGCTTGGGCGGCCGGAGCCAATACGGTCGGCGGCATCTGGGCTGAGCTGGCGCTGGTGACAGGCGGTCGGGCCGGCGTTCCGGACGAAGGAGCGGACGAAGGACCGGGGGAGGGATTCGTTTCGACCTCGGGCTCGGATGCCTGACGTTCAGTCGACGTAGGCGCGTTCCGGTCAGGCCCCGGAAAAAGGATCGAGGGTTCTGGGGGCGCGGCTGCAGACGGGTCGGCCCGATTGCGAGAAAACAGCGGCTTGTTCGGATCAGGCGCCGCCTCGGGCGTCTTCGGGTCGAGCGCCCGCTCCGGTGCTCGCGACGCCTTATTCAAAAAAGGAACTGGCGCTTTGGTCACAAAGATCGCAACGGAAAGTGCCGTACCGAGTCCAATCAGGATTCCCGCGAGCAGGCCGGCAAATGTCCCACCGCGGCTGGGACGGGCCAGACCCGGGATCGGACGACGAGCGATCGCAACGCGCATCCTCACATCCTCTGCGGGGCGGAAACCCCGATCAATGCCAACCCATTACGCAAGACCTGACGAGTGGCCGCCAGCAACGCGAGTCGTGCTGCGCGCAGCCCAGAGTCATCGACCAGCACGCGTTGCGCATTATAAAAACTATGAAAGTCCGCCGCGAGGTCCCGCAGATAATAGGCCAAAAGGTGAGGCGCCAGTTCATCGACCGCATCCCGAACGGTATCGGGCCACTCTGCCAGACGCGCCATCAAGGCGATTTCAGCCGGGGTGTTCAGGCACGTCAGATCTGCGGCACAATCCGCCGCAAGATCGGCTGCCAGGACGGCTGCAACGTCTACAGCTGGCTCGACGCCTGGATCGGCGATCGGGCTTGAATTGCGTTGCGCGAGCACC
>CAIPGD010000309.1 GCA_903864485.1 uncultured bacterium
ACCCGAAGGCCTTCTTCCCACACGCGGCATGGCTGGATCAGGCTTGCGCCCATTGTCCAAAATTCCCCACTGCTGCCTCCCGTAGGAGTCTGGGCCGTGTCTCAGTCCCAGTGTGGCTGGTCGTCCTCTCAAACCAGCTACGGATCGTCGCCTTGGTGGGCCTTTACCCCACCAACTAGCTAATCGGACATCGGCCGCTCCAATAGCGAGAGGTCTTGCGATCCCCCCCTTTCACCCGTAGGTCGTATGCGGTATTAGCCAAACTTTCGCTTGGTTGTCCCCCACTACTGGGCACGTTCCGATGTATTACTCACCCGTTCGCCACTCGCCACCAGGTTTCCCCGTGCTGCCGTTCGACTTGCATGTGTAAGGCATGCCGCCAGCGTTCAATCTGAGCCAGGATCAAACTCTTCAGTTCGATCTTAATTTTTTGGGTCCGTCGTGAAACAGACCCTCTCAAACGGAATCAACTTGACTTGATTTTCCGTGTGAGCGTTTCTTCCTGAGCGATTGACTTTCGTGATATAACCCAAAGGTTTTATCAGTTTGGTCGTTCACTCTGCGCTTTCGCGCACCAGAACGCCCACACTTATCGGCTGCTGATTTTTAAAGATCTGCACCTCGGGCAACCCCGGGGCCGCCGCCGCTTCGTTTCAGATTTGTTTCTGTGTGAAGCAGCGAGTCGAGAACTATATCCCACTTCAAAAGGCAACGCAAGCGATTCGTTGAAAGATTTTTCGACTGTCCACTTAGTTGTTGTAGAAACGTGGCTCGCGCTTCTCGAGGAACGCGGCCATCCCTTCCTTTTGGTCGGCCGTCGCGAACAACGCATGGAACATCCGTCGCTCGAACCGGACCCCCTCGGTCAACGGAACTTCGAACGACTGATTGACGGACTCCTTGATGGCCATGACCGCGAGTTGCGGGTAGCCCGCGATGATCGTGGCGGCTTCGAGCGCTTCATCCAGCAGGCGATCGGCCGCAACGACCCTGGATACAAGGCCCGCGCGCTCGGCTTCGGCGGCGTCCATCATGCGCGCGGTCAGGCAAAGGTCCATCGCTTTGGCTTTGGATACCGCAAGCGCGAGGCGCTGCGTACCACCGGCGCCCGGCATCGTGCCCAGCTTGATCTCGGGCTGGCCGAATCGGGCCGTATCCGCTGCAATGATGATGTCGCACATCATCGCGAGTTCGCAGCCTCCACCCAACGCATAGCCAGCGACCGCAGCGATCACGGGCTTGCGAATCTCACGAATCGTTTCCCAATTACGGGTGATGAAATTCGAACGATAGGCTTCAGCGAAGGTCAACGACTGCATACGCCCAATATCAGCGCCCGCCGCAAAGGCCTTGGGACTCCCGGTGAGCACGATGCAGCCGATCGCCTCGTCGGCGTCAAACGCGAGCAGGGCCTGCCCGAGCTCATCCATCAAGTCATCATTGAGGGCGTTCAGCGCCTTGGGGCGATTCAGCGTAATGAGGCCAACCCGATCGCGGGTTTCGGTCAATAAATTCTGGTAGGGCATAGGGAACGCCTTGGAATTGAAAAGATCCTAAGATAAAGGATCGACAGACCTCTGCCCTAACCCTTTCCCGAACCCGCCATGCCACATTCGACCTCAGACGCCGGCACACCGGTTCAGTACCTTGTCAGCCTCGCAGACGTTGACGCCCATCTGTTTGAGATCACGGTTCGGGTAACGGACCCGACCCCGACCGGACAGAGATTTGCGTTGCCGGCATGGACCCCGGGCAGCTACATGATCCGGGAATTCGCGCGCCATATCGTGGCAATCTCGGCACGCAGCCCCGATGGCGGGGTCCCACTGGTCAAGACGGACAAACACTCTTGGCACGCCGCCCCGTGCAAGGGTCCGCTCAGCTTGACCTACCAGGTCTACGCCTATGACACCTCGGTGAGGGCCGCCTATCTGGATGCGAGACGAGGATTTTTAACCGGTTCGGCCGTCTTGATGCGGGCGTTGGATCAGCCGAGTGGCCCCCTGACGCTGCATTTGACCCAACCGGACGATCCGCGCCTGATCGATTGGCGCGTGGCGACCACGTTGCCGCGGCTGGCCCAGGCAACCGTAGACAACGATGTCGGCATAGACGTAGCCATGAACGCAGCCATCGGCGTAGGGGAATTCGGCGACTTCGTTGCCGAGAACTACGATGCATTGGTGGACCACCCGATCGAATTCGGCCGCTTCGAAATCGCTCGGTTCGAAGCCGGCGGACGACCTCATGCAGTGGTGATCGCCGGCCAACACGACACCGATCTAACCCGGCTCGCGCAGGACTTTGCACAAATCTGCTCGACTCAGGCGAGCTTGTTTGAGCCCGAATCGGGCTTGGCGCCGTTTGAACGTTATCTGTTCCTGATCCACGCAACCGGTGATGGGTATGGCGGCCTTGAGCATCGCGCATCGACTGCATTGCTGTGCGCGCGCGAAGCCCTGCCCTACCTTGGAATGAAGGGGCTGCCGAAATCGTATCGGGCACTGCTAGGACTCGCCAGTCATGAATATTTTCATGCGTGGCACGTCAAGCGAATACGCCCCCAAGCACTGATTGAAGCGGATCCCGGGGTCGAGGCCTACACCCGATTGCTCTGGGTTTTCGAAGGTTTCACGTCCTATTACGATGACCTCACCCTGGTGAGGTGTGGATTGCTCTCGCACGAAGCCTATCTAAGCCTTCTCGGAGAGACCTGTGCTGCGGTTCTGAAGGCGCCGGGGCGCCTGGAGCAAAGTGTTGCTGAATCCAGTTTCGATGCCTGGATCAAGTACTACCGTCAAGATGAGAATTCGCCGAACTCGATCGTGAGCTATTACGCCAAAGGGTCACTGGTTGCGCTGGCGATCGATCTCACGATTCGGGCTCGCACCGAGGACACGTACTCGCTGGATGATGCGATGCGCCTACTCTGGAACCGATTCGGGAAGTCAGAACGAACATTCGGATTGAGTGAAGACGGGTTTGGCGAAATCATCGAGGAAGCAACCGGGCTCGATCTACGTCAGGAACTCGCCCAATGGGTCGATGGCGTGACTGACCTACCGTTACCCGAACTCTTGCTGCCCCTGGGTATTCAGATGAAGCAGGAAGCGGCCAAGGACGAGCCCCCATCGGCGGGGCTCTGGACTGCACAGCGAGGCCATGACCTGGTAGCGAAAACCACTCTGAAGGATGGGCCAGCGATGCGCGCTGGTCTTTCAGCGGGCGATGTGCTGGTCGCGATGGACGGGTTGCGCGTCAATGAAACATCCTGGAAAACCCAGCTGGGCCGCAAGCGCGCGGGCGATCGGGTCCGTGTTCATGCGTTTCGGCGCGATGAACTACTAAGCTTTGATATCGAACTCGAAGCGCCTCGCG
>CAIPGD010000310.1 GCA_903864485.1 uncultured bacterium
GCCAAGGCACCCACTTCGGGGATCTCGGCCTACGCAACGATGCTCGGTGAGCCCCGCAAAATCGACAATCTGACCGTTGAATTTCACCTGCAATCGGTTAACCCGATCTTCCTTCAACATCTCGATTCAATCTTTATCCTTAACAAGGTCTGGGCCGAAAAGTATCGGGTCACCAAACCTCAGGATTTCAAAAATAAAGAAGAGAGTCATGCCTCTCTGAATGCGAATGGCACCGGCCCGTATCAGCTGATCTCGCGTGCACCCGGCGTCAAGACGGTCTATAAGCGCAATCCAAACTGGTGGGGGAAGTTTGAAGGAAACCTTCAAGACGTCGTCTTCACCCCGATTGCCAATGACGCGACGCGCGTATCCGCTCTCCTGTCGGGCGATATTGACTTTGTCCTCGACCCAGCACCGCGAGATCTGCCGCGACTTCGTAATACTTCCGGGATCAAGATTCTCGAGGGCCCGGAAAATCGAGTGGTCTTCATCGGCATGGATCAAGGCCGTGACAAGCTGTTGTACGGAAATGTCCCTGGCGACAAGAACCCATTCAAGGATCTCCGAGTTCGCCAGGCGCTCTACCACGCGGTCGATATCGAGACCATGAAGACCAAACTGATGAACAATCAGTCTGTACCCACAGGGGCGCTCACAGCCTCTCCCCTGGCGTATTACAACGACCCTCAATTTGAGAAGCGTCTTCCGTTCGATATCGCCCGGGCGCGTGCGCTGATGGCGGAGGCTGGTTATGCCGATGGCTTTGAGGTCACCCTCGATTGCCCCAACAACCGTTACATCAACGATGAAGAAATCTGCATTGCACTGGCCGGCATGTGGGCCCAACTCAAGGTCAAAGTCAAAGTCAACGCGATGCCCCGGGCGACCTACTTCGCCAAAATGGACAAAATCGATACCAGTATGTACATGCTGGGATGGGGCGGATCGGTTACAGACGCCGAGACGACGCTCACACCGGTCATGCGCAACCGTGCCGACAAGGGCATCGGTTTCTATAACTATGGCAATGTCAGAAACGACAAATTTGATGCGATGGCGGCAGCCTCGAGTTCCGAATCAGACCCCCGCAAGCGCGAAGAACTCGTCAAGAGCGCGCTGCGCGAGTACGCGGGTCAGGTTCACTTGATTCCGCTACACCGACAGATCATCGCCTGGGCTGCACGTAACTCCGTTGAAGCGGTTCACCGATCGGACAACTGGCTGGAACTGTCCTGGATGTCTGTGCGCTGATCATCGCTCGGTTTCATCCGAAAACCGTACCAGCCAAACAAAGCCCAAGTCACCGACTGGATCATTGCCAAGCCTTTGTCAAAAGCGGTGAATGCCGGGCTCGAAAAAAAGAAGGCCGTAAACCCCCAATCGATCAGGATGCCAATCCCCACCAAAACCTTGCCGAGGCGATATCTGCCTCGGAACAAGGTGGTTCGAATGGCAATCAGCAAGGCGAAATCCGGGACCAGTGCGATCAGCGATTGACCAATCGGTTGCCCCCCTGCCAGCGAGCAGAGATACAAAACCCAAAGGACATAAAAGAGCTGGTTGCATCTCCTAGTACCCTCCATCGCATTCTCCCAAGCGCACATTCAATCGGTTTCGCCCCCGGCGGCCACCCGCCGCGCGTTACCGCTCAACGTTGATTAGTCGCCAGCGACCAGACCAAAGGAGCCGTTGACGCACCGCACCAACCTGCCGTTGTAACTCCTGCCCCAAGATCCGGGCAGACCTAGACCCAAAGGTTTAGCGATCTGCAACAGGTGACTTTCAACGAACGGGGCAGGAAATGATCGATTTTCGCAGAACACTGGTCGCGGCCAGCTTGCTTTGTTGCATCGGCGGAGCAGCCGCCACAACAAAGACCAGCACGTTCGCCGTAACAGCAACGGTTGTTGCCAATTGTTTGATCAATTCAGCCAGCGCAATGACCTTCGGAACCTATACGGCCGGCACGGGCAATGTAGACCGAACCTCCTCGATCGTTCTTCGGTGTAGTAATACAACCGCTTACGGGATCGGACTTGACGCTGGCACCGGGGTTGGCAGTACGCTCGCGCAGCGCAAGATGACCATCGGCGCAGGTGGTACGAATAATGAGGTCAATTACAACCTCTATACGGATGCAGCGCGGACGGTTCTGTGGGCCAATGCCGTAACTGCTGCGACCGCCGCTGGCAACCAGGGCGGCACTGGCACAGGCCTGGGGAATACGGCAACGCACACTGTCTATGGTCGCCTGGTCGATGACTCGACCAGTCAAGCAGCCACTCCATCGGCGCTCTACGCATCGACGGTCACCTTGACGGTGAATTACTGATGAAGGCGCTCATGGAACGGGTCCATACCCAACGCCTGGAGCAGATCCGGTCGCGTCGCTATTTTCGTCTCCAGCAGCGCTCGCTACTCGCCTGTACGCTGACGATTCTTCTGAATGGATCTGCATTTGCAGCTAATTTTGGCGTCTCGCCACTAAGGGTTGAGTTGTCAGACCAGCAGCATTCGGGGGCGCTGACGCTACGTAATGAGGGCATCGAACCCGCGGTTGTGCAGGTACAAGTCATGAAATGGACTCAAGTCGATGGTCGCGACCACTACGCGCCAACGACCGAGGTGCTGGCAACCCCGCCGGTGTTCACCATCAAGAACGGAGCTGCCCAGATCATCCGGATTGGCATGCGTCGCGGACTCGACCCTGACCAGGAATTGAGTTACCGGATCTTTCTGCAAGAGGTTCCGATGCCACCACGCGAGGGCGATGCAGGGGCCAAGATTGCGCTGCGCATCGGTCTCCCGGTGTTTGTTTCGCCCATTGCGGTGAGGAGGATGGACATTCGATGGGATCTGGTGAAGTCCGACCCCAAGGGGATGACGGTCAGGGCGACCAATGCAGGCAATGTCCACAGCCAGATTCTCGGCTTTAAGGTTCGCGATGCCTCTCATCCCAACGCATCAAGCACCCAGGATGCGGCCTACCTGCTTCCCGGGCAATCGCGGGAATGGACGCTGACGGGACCACCGCAGATGGGACCAGATCAGATCCATCTCGATTTAAAAACCGACCAGGGTGAACAGCGCGTTGCCGTCAACAGTCTCAAAATTGAACATGCGGGGATGTGAAACGACTTGCCGGCATCCTGGCCACGCTCTGCTGCGTGGGCCCAGGCTGGCAATTGGCTACCGCGGCTTCAGCCACCGAAGAACTGCTGGTGGCCGCGGAGCTCAATCACCAAACCTCGCCTGACGATGTCCTGATCCGACGCTCAACGGATGGCCGGCTCTGTATTGGCGAAGAGCAACTCAAGCGCTGGCGACTAAAACGGCCACCAGGACACTGCGAGGGACTGAATGGCGAGTCGTTTTACCAGCTGTCATCAATCACCGGCCTTCAATGGACACTTGACGAGCAGGCCCTCACACTGAAGCTGCAAGCGCCAGCGCAGGCGTTTGAGGGTTATGCGCTCAAAGCGAGTAAACCCGTAAACCCGCAGCCACAGCCCTCACCCCTGGGGGCATTTCTGAACTACGACCTGTTGGCTCAACAAGTCGATGCGAAGTCCGGCGTCCAGAGGTCAGGCCTCTTTGAACTGGGAGTTTTTGGGGGTAATCGCGGCGTCCTGACCCAATCACTGCTCTCGAACACACGTCTGGACAGCACCTGGACGCGGGACAGCCCGGAATCTCGTACCACCTGGCGGGTCGGTGACGCCGTTACCCGCTCGGCCAGTGGCTGGGGACGATCGGTGCGATTTGGGGGCATTCAGTTTGCGACCAACGCGGCAACCCAACCCTATACCAACTACTACCCGACGCAGACCATCCGCGGGGAAGCGATCATGCCGTCCACAGTCGATGTCATGATGAATAACAAACTCGTTTCGAGTCATGATGTTCCGCCCGGTCCCTTTGCACTCAATGAACTGACCACGCTGAGTGGAGGCGGCGCAATGCAGGTCATCGTGCGCGATCTGCTGGGTCGCGAGCGAGTGGTCTCTCAACCTTACTATGCCAGCCCAACCGCATTGGCGGCGGGCATCGAGGAATACGCCTATGAAGCCGGGGCGGTCCGGGAAGACTATGGTCTTGCCAATAATCATTACGGCCGACACCTCATTGCCGGCACGTACCGACGAGGGCTGAGCAACCAATTTACCGGCGAACTCCACGCCGAGGCAGTACCAGGCCAACAAGCCACGGTTGGCGTTGGGGGGACGTTTCTCAATTCGAAATCGACCGTGCTCGGTGGAGTGATTCACCTCAACAGCGCATGGAGCCGATCAGGACAAGGCGATGGACAATTGATAGGGTTTGGTTTCGAACGCAATCTGGTCGGTGGCTTCGGCCTCTCGGCATCGATCCAGCGCAGCAGCGCCCTGTTTACGCAACTCGGATTGGCACCCACAGAACTCGCCCCAAGACGAGTTCAATCAGCCTCACTCAGCTACTTTGGGGGCCGCTACGGATCGATCAATCTGGGCGTCATCGCTCGTGAAACCCAGAGCCACGAGCGCTCCGAATTAATCTCGGCAAACTACCAGCTCAACATTCAGAACCGCGCCACACTCAGCGTTTCTGGGGTGGCAAATGTGGCTGGCACCCCGACACGCGGACTTTTTTTTCTATTGGCGATTCCGCTCGGAGGGCGGGTCAGCAGTGCGATTTCAGCCCAACACGCCAGCGGTGACTCGCGCAGCACTCAAGAGTTCGCACTGCAAGCGCAACAAAATCCTGCGCCGGGAGATGGCTTTGGATGGCAATTCAGAACGACAAGCCAAGGCGCGCAACAGGCGGGAGCCGTACTTGATCGTCATGATGGAACTTACCGGGTGGATCTCGCCCGCTCGGCATCGCAGGACCTCTCGGTGCGCGCCGTCGCCTCCGGTGGCCTGGCCTTGATTGGCGGCTCGTTGCAACGGGGATCGAGGATCAACGATAGTTTCGCGCTGGTTCAATTGCCCGATTACCCTGGCGTCAGGGTCTACGCCGACAACCAGCCCGTCGGGCGCACCGACGCACAAGGTAATGCTTTCATCCCAAGACTGCGTTCGTACGAAGTCAACCGGATCGGGGTGAATCAACTCGACCTTCCACTGGATGCCAAAGTGGATGCCGTCACGGTCAATGCCACCCCGTATTACCGCAGCGGAATTGTTGTTCGTTTTCCAGTGACCGATTCCAAAGGCGCGATGATTCGCGTGCTTTTTGATGATGAACTGCCCGCGCCAGTCGGGGCCACCTTGATGCTCAACCAGCAACCTGAACCATTCACCGTGGTGATGGATGGGATGGCTTATCTGACGGGCCTGTCCCGCAAGAATCAACTTGAGCTGACATGGCGCGGCCATCGTTGCCGCATAGCGGTGTTAATGCCACCCTCGAATGACCCCCTACCCGACCTGGGAACCTTCACCTGCCGGGGGGTCCCACGATGAGTGCCCGCTCTCTCCGCGCCCGATCTGGCGTGATTGCCCTCGCGCTGATCAACTATGGCGTACTTCCATGCACCCTGCTCTGCCCCTTAATCGCGAGCACCGCGACTGCGGCCTCCTGTAGTTTCAGCGCAAGTCCAGCCATTTTTGGTCCTTATGACAACACATTGAACGAAATGGCAGTTGCAACGATCTCGGGAACCTGCAGCAAGGGCGATCCTGCGGACCCAGACATGACCGGCGCCACCCTAACCCTCTCGACAGGTGCGAGCAACACGTTCAACGTCCGCCAGATGACCAAGGGATCTGATCGACTGGAGTACAACCTTTACACCAGCGCCGCCCGAACGATCGTCTGGGGTGACGGGACGGCAGGCACTGGCACGGTCGCTGCGCTTGTTCTTCAAAGTAATGGCCGATTTCTGAATCACAATAGTTCGCGTAACTTTGCAATTCCGGCGTACGGACGGATCCCCGGGAATCAGGACGCCGTGCCTGGCGCATATAGCGATACCATCACGGTCACCATGTCCTACTGACAATCAACTACAAAGCGACTGATTCCGATGATGCGTATTGATTTTGTCTCTGATATCGCTTGTCCCTGGTGCGCCGTCGGACTCGGGGCGCTCGAAAAGGCACTGGAGCGTCTGGCCGGTCAAGTAAATGCCGAGATCCACTTTCAGCCCTTTGAACTCAACCCCAATATGCCCCCGGGTGGGCAGGATCTTGGCGAACATTTACGCCAGAAATATGGTTCGACCCCCGAGCAGCAGACCCGCACCCGCGCGATGATCACCGCCCGTGGAGCGGAGGTTGGCTTCACTTTCCATCCAGAAGGACGGGGCCGGGTCTACAACACGTTTGACGCCCATCGATTGTTGCATTGGGCATCGGTTCACGATGCCGACCCTGCCCAGGCCCGGAACGACCAGTACCGCCTCAAAAAAGCACTGCTCGAAGCCTATCAAGGCCGAGCCGAATGCATCGAGTCGCCAGGAGTTCTACTGGCGGCGGTTGCAGCGGCTGAGTTGTCCGTGACCAAGGCAAAACGAGTCCTCGAGAGCGACCTTTACGGCAACGCCGTGCGTGAACGCCAGGCGATTTATCGCGCCGCCGATATTCATGCCGTTCCCGCCGTGATCATTAATGATGAACACCTGATCTCGGGCGGGCACCCGGTTGAAGTCTTCGAAGCGGCGTTACGCGAAATCGCCGGGCTCGAACCCGCCGAAGCTTGAATCCGCCTAACTTTGACCCCCCTGAGCCTCAGGACGCAGGTTTCAAAAACTTCAGAACGGCCTCAGTAAACAACTCGGGCTGTTCCATGTTGCTGAGGTGCGCTGCATTCGGCAACACACACAATTGCGAATCCACCAGATGCTCATGGAGTTGCTGTGCCATGGCAGGTGGCGTCGCCTGATCGGAGTCGCCCACCAGGATCAGCGCAGGAATACTGACCTGCCGGAGCGCCTCGAGGGTGTTGACTGCACCGATTGCCAAGCAACATGCGGCATAACCCTCGACTGCAGACCCTTCAATCATTGCAGCGACGCTCGCCATGACCTCAGGATGAGCCGCCCGGTAAGGTTCGGTAAACCAGCGCGAGAGCGAGCCGTCCACCATGGCCGCCATCCCCTTCGACCGCGCGGTAGCCGCCCGATCAGCCCATAGCGTCGCCGCATTAGCCGGACCACGC
>CAIPGD010000311.1 GCA_903864485.1 uncultured bacterium
AAGGACATGGCCGGTTTGCCGGACGCCATATTTGTGATCGACGTCGGGTATCACAAGATTGCGGTGACCGAGTCCCGCAAACTGGGGATTCCGCTGATTGGCGTTGTGGATACCAACCACTCTCCCGAGGAAATCGATTACGTGATCCCCGGTAACGATGACTCTGGCAAGGCGATTCGGCTTTACGCGTCCGGCATTGCAGACGCGATTCTCGCCGGACGTTCGCAGGCATTGCACGATATCGTCAAAACCGCTGGCGAAGACGAATTCGTTGAACTCGAAGCGGAACTCGCCGAACACGACGCAACCCCCACGGCCTGATTCGAGCGGGTCGTTGCTTCCCACCCTTCCTCCAAGCATTCAAAAAGCACCCAAGATGGCTGAAATCACTGCATCCCTCGTAAAAACGCTTCGTGAAAAGACTGACGCTCCGATGATGGAGTGTAAGAAGGCACTGACCGAAGCCGATGGCGACCTTGACCGAGCTGAGGAGCTTCTTCGCATCAAGCTCGGCAGCAAGGCGAGCAAGGCCGCAAGCCGTATTACGGCCGAGGGCGTGGTTGCCATCCACCTGAGTGCTGATGGCAAGACGGGTTCGATCGTTGAGCTCAATTCCGAGACTGATTTCGTCGCGAAGAACGACGATTTCATGGCGCTCGCGAATGGCGTTGCAGCGCTGGTGGCGACACAAAATCCGGCGGACGTCGCTGCGCTCTCAGCCTTGCCGATGGGAGAAGGCACCGTTGAAAGCACCCGGACGGCGCTCATCGGCAAGATCGGCGAGAACATGGCGGTCCGTCGCTTTGAGCGATTCGCCGCTCATGGCCATCTCGCGAGCTACATCCACGGTGGGTCCAAAGTTGGCGTGATCATTGACGTTGAGGGTGGTGACGAGTCGCTTGCACGGGATCTGGCCATGCATATTGCTGCGAGTCGCCCGCGGGCGATTGATGCCACCGGAGTTGATTCGGTCTTCATCGAGAAAGAACGCTCGATCGCTCAACAAAAAGCGGCTGAATCTGGCAAGCCCGAAGACATCGTGAACAAGATGGTCGAAGGTGCTGTGCAGAAGGCCCTTAAAGAGGTCACGCTGCTGAATCAGGTGTTTGTGAAAGCCGAGGACGGCAAACAGACGGTTGAGCAGCTGTTGCGTGTGCGTGGCGCTCGCGTTCATGCCTTCCGGCTGTTTGTGGTTGGCGAGGGGATCGAGAAAAAGGTGACAGACTTTGCTGCGGAGGTCGCCGCCCAGGCAGCCGCAGCCAAAGCAGCGCACTGAGCACATCGCCAACGATGGATCAATCGCCACTCAAGTACCGCCGGATCCTGCTCAAGCTCTCGGGTGAAGCCCTGATGGGCAATGAGCCATACGGCATCGATCGGGTGACGATCGCGCGTATGGTGCGTGAAATCGCTGAAGTCAGCTTGATGGGGCTTGAGTTGGCCATTGTCATTGGCGGCGGCAACATTTTTCGCGGCGTCGCTGGAGGCGCGGCGGGCATGGATCGCGCCACGGCCGATTACATGGGAATGCTTGCTACGGTCATGAATGCGCTTGCCCTGCAGGACGCGCTTCGCCTTGGCGGGGTCGAAGCACGCGTTCAGTCCGCTCTCAAGATCGAACAGGTGGTTGAACCGTATATACGACCCAAGGCGCTACGCTACCTTGAGGAACGAAAAGTCGTTATTTTCGCGGCCGGCACAGGTAATCCGTTCTTTACGACAGATACAGCAGCAGCGTTGCGTGCTGCCGAGGTGGGCGCCCAGATTGTGCTCAAGGCGACCAAGGTTGACGGGGTCTACGATGCGGACCCAATGACCCACCCCAATGCGGTTCGTTTTGATCGAATTAGTTTTGATGAAGCGATTTCGCGTCGATTGTCAGTGCTCGACGCCACCGCATTTGCCCTTTGCCGTGACCAGAAGCTCCCGATTAAAGTATTTTCTATCCTTAAAGAGGGCGCGCTCAAGCGCGTGGTCCTGGGTGAAGATGAAGGGACGCTTGTGCATGTCTAGAAAAGTACTGGGACGATGTACGATTCTATTTTGGAGAGCTTAAAGCCATGTCTGCTCAGGAGGTTCGGCAGTCGACCGACCAGAAAATGACGAAATCGATCGAATCCCTGCGGGTGACACTCTCGCGGATTCGTACCGGACGCGCCCATGCGGGTCTGCTTGACCACATTCAGGTCGATTATTACGGATCGCCGGTGCCGATTTCTCAAGTTGCAAATGTGACTTTGATGGACGCTCGCACGATTGGCGTTTCTCCGTGGGAGAAAAAAATGGCCAGCGTGATCGAGAAGGCTATTCGCGAGAGCGATCTCGGACTCAACCCTGTTTCGATGGGCGACCTGCTGCGGGTGCCACTGCCTCCGTTATCTGAGGAGCGTCGGCGCGAGTTGGCCAAGGTTGTAAAAACCGAAGGTGAGCACGCGAAAGTGGCGGTACGCAACCTACGGCGGGATGCCAACGAACAATTCAAAAAGCTCCTTAAGGACAAGGAACTTTCTGAAGACGAAGAACGCCGGGCTCAAGACGATATTCAGAAACTTACTGATCGAAACGTGACCGAAATCGATCGAATTCTTGCCGAGAAAGAGAAAGAATTGCTGACGGTTTGAGACTGACAGTCATTCAGGAAATCCTCAGGAGCATGTCAACGTTGAATCCTTCTCAGGCGGTCGTGGGTGGTGTGCCGAGGCACGTCGCAATCATCATGGACGGCAACGGCCGTTGGGCTTCACGACGGATGCTGCCGCGGGTTGCAGGCCATGTTCGTGGTGTCGACGCGGTGCGTGCATCCGTTGAAGCTTGTCTCGATCGGGGTGTTCGATATCTCACTCTTTTCGCATTCAGTTCCGAAAATTGGCGTCGCCCTGCCGAGGAAGTGGGCGTTCTGATGAGCCTGTTCCTTTCGGTGCTTGAACGCGAGATTGACAAGTTGGATCGCGCCCGCGTGAGACTGCGCGTGATCGGCGATCTGAAGGCATTTGAGCCTAAGCTACGCCATCGGATTTCGGAGGCAGAGGCCCGTACCGCTCGGCACCATCGTTTGACATTGACCATTTGCGCGAATTACGGCGGGCGCTGGGATATCGCGCAAGCAACGCGGCGCCTGCTAGATAGTCGCCCCGAATTGGCCCGATCGGGGGCGCCAATCGAGCCAAGCGACTTCGAGCCTTTCTTGGCACTCGCTTACGCCCCCGAGCCAGATCTATTCATTCGAACAGGCGGCGAACAGCGCGTCAGTAACTTCCTGCTTTGGCAACTGGCCTATACCGAGTTGTACTTCAGCCAAGCCTTCTGGCCAGATTTTGACGGGGCGGCGCTTGACCATGCCATCGCGTCCTACCGGTCTCGCGAGAGACGGTGTGGTCGTACGAGTGAACAGGTGCGTCACGGACTCGAGCACCCCCCCGTTGCGGATCCGGTGCCCGCAGATTCCCACCACACTGAGCCCTTCGCCGCTCGCGTCGATCTCGGAATCTGACGGGCCGGCTGGCCAACGGGATGCTAATTCCCCGGATCCTGACCGCGGCTGTACTGCTCGGGACGCTTCTCCCAGCACTATTTTTGTCGCCGAGCTGGGCTTGGGGAGCAATCACTCTAATACTTTTTACGGGCGCAGCCGCCGAATGGTCTAAGTTAGTCGGTGCGAGCGCTTCTTGGGCCTTGTTGACTTTTATCGCGGGGTTGACCTGGATCGTTGTTCCTGTTTGGTTCTCGACCTCGACATTGCTGCCGTTTGCGCTTGCTCCGGCACTGCTTGCAACGCTTTTTTGGCTGATCATTTCCCCGTGGCGACTGGCGGGCGGTTCCTCGCAAGATCGACGCGCTCTATTCGGAGTTGTTCTGGCATTCAGCGCATGGCAGGCCGCGTTTGAACTCCGGCGTTGGGGCATTGGGCTACTTCTTTCAACCGCCTGTATCGTCTGGGTGGCGGACGTCGCCGCCTACGTCGGTGGGCGTGCATTCGGTCGTCGCAAGTTGGCGCCAGCTATCAGTCCAGGAAAAACCTGGGAAGGGGTTCTTTTTGCGGTCGGAGCCGTGCTTATCTTAGGCTGGGGCACAGTCGTCTATTCGGAAGACCTCGTCGCTAACGCTCAGGAGGCCAACCTGTCAATGGCGCAATCCTGGGCCGTTCATAGCCTGCCGGTTCTGGTGGCGCAAAAGTTCGGCCTGCCAGGACTGCTTGTTATCCTGACGGCGCTCACGGGACTCTCGATCACAGGCGATCTATACGAATCGCTGCTAAAGCGTGAGGCCGGCGTGAAGGATAGTGGTCGTAGCCTGCCTGGACACGGCGGATTTCTTGATCGAATGGATGCACTGATGCCCGTTCTTCCGATTGGTTTTCTCATAGCGCATTTCCTGAGCGACCTTACATCATGAATTCTTCCATCGCCGAGACTCATTCGCAGCCGCGGCGTGTTGTCGTGCTCGGCTCGACGGGGTCGATCGGCCGGAGCACCCTCGCGGTCATTGCCCACCAACCAACAAAATTCGAGGCGTGGGCATTGGTGGCACGCTCGGACATCGCGCAAATGCGCGAGCAGATTTTGACCATGCGCCCAGCCTATGCCGTCATGGTTGACCCGGCCGCAGCACGGCAGTTACGTGAGACCTTACCCCCTGGCATCCGTACAGAAGTTCTGAGTGGAGAGGACTCGGCCTGCGATCTTGCGGCTCACCCGAACGCAGATTCCGTAGTTGCGGCGGTTGTTGGCGCCGCTGGCCTGCCATTCGCACTTGCGGCGGCGCGGGCAGGCAAGCGGATCCTGCTGGCCAACAAAGAGGCTTTGGTGATGGCCGGACGGGTATTCATGGATGCCGTCCAGGCCGGCGGCGCGACCCTCTTGCCATTGGACTCGGAACATAACGCCATCTTCCAGTGCCTGCCCGTTGCGGGGTCCTTGTGGCCGCATACCCGGGGGGTTCGTCGCGTGTTGCTGACCGCCTCAGGCGGCCCCTTTCGTCGGTCCAGCTTGCATGAAATCGAAGCGGCCACCCCCGACCAAGCGTGTGCCCATCCAAATTGGTCGATGGGACGTAAGATCTCCGTCGATTCAGCCACGATGATGAACAAGGGCTTGGAGCTGATCGAGGCAGCCTGGTTGTTTAACCTTGCACCCTCTCAGCTCGAGGTGGTCGTGCATCCTCAAAGCATCGTGCATTCTCTGGTCGAGTATTTAGACGGCTCGATGCTGGCACAGCTCGGCAACCCGGATATGCGCACGCCGATCGCCCATGCGCTCGCCTGGCCAGAGCGCTGCGAGAGTGGTGTCTCGATGCTTGACCTCGCCCGCTTGGGACGCCTGGATTTTGAGGCGCCTGATCTGGTGCGTTTTCCTTGCCTGCGATTGGCCCTCGAGGCGATCTCGGGTGGTGGTGCTGCTCCATGCGTGCTGAATGGTGCCAATGAAATGTCGGTCGCCCAATTTTTGGCAGGTGGTTTGCGCTTCGGTCAGATTGCGCAGATCAATGAGGCAGTCTTGAATCGATTGGGACATCAACCCGCTCCGACGACTCTCGACGGCGTATTGGATCTCGACCGTGAATCACGTGCGTTTGCGTCCCAGTTGCTAACCGGAGCGCACTGATGGCTGCTTTTTCCAGTGGCGTCATGACCTTAATTGCGTTCTTGGGTGCCTTAACGCTGCTCGTTTTTGTGCATGAGTTGGGCCACTTTCTGGCTGCGCGATTTGTCGGCATTCAGGTATTACGATTTTCAATTGGTTTTGGGCCTGTCCTGTATTCCCGGCGATTCGGGAAAGACCAGACAGAATGGGCGTTATCGGCGATTCCACTCGGCGGTTACGTCAAAATGCTCGGGGAGACCACGGGTCTGGAGCTTGAGCTCTCGGACATTCAACGGGAGCGCTCGTTTGAACGGGCGTCGCTAAGGTCCCGTGCGCTGGTCATCGTCGCTGGCCCCATTGCAAATCTCATCCTGGCTTCTCTGCTGTATTCAGTGCTCTCATGGAACGGCTTGTCAGAACCCGTTGCCCAAATCGCGGCGCCACCTGCGAGCAGTATTGCGGCGAATTCTGGCCTGGTCGCTGGGGACCAGATCGTTTCCGTGAATGATCAACGTACCGAGTCATGGAACGCACTGCGCCTTCAACTCTTTGATGCAGCACTCGGCAAGGAGCCCATTTTCCTTGAGATTATTCGTAACGGGACGCCCGCAGCCGTAGTCCTCGACACGACCCAGTTGGTGACCGATGTGCTTGAGAAGGACCCCATGGGAGCGCTCGGTTTTGAGCTCTCAGGCCTTCACGTCGAGGTGTCCGGGGTCGCGCCGGGCAGCGCAGCCCAAAAAGCTGGGCTTCAGGCAGGTGACATCGTTCGAAGTGTCGACGGGGATCCTGTCGGTCGCGCCACCATTCTGATCGAACATGTTCGCGCCCGTCCTGGATACCCGACACGATTGGGTATCGAGCGCGAAGGCGCCGTCATGGATATTTCGGTCATTCCAGACTCGATCACCGATTCAGCAACCAGCGTCGTGACTGGTCGAATTGGCGCTTCGCTCGCCACCCGCGCGACGACGGTCTTGATCCATCAGGGATTTCTTGGTGGATTGCACGCGGGGGTCATGCGCACCATTGAAATGACTCATTTTTCGTTGAAAATGTTCGGCCGTATGCTGGCTGGCCAATTGTCCCTGAGGCAACTATCGGGACCCGTCACGATTGCAGATCAAGCCGGTCGAACCGCACAGATCGGATGGACCGCGTATCTTGCCTTTCTCGCGCTCATTAGTGTCAGCTTGGGAACTCTGAATTTATTGCCATTGCCCATGCTGGATGGCGGGCATTTGGTATATTGCGCCATCGAAGCGGTACGGGGACGCCCCCTGTCGGCGCAGGCGCTCAATCTAGCCCAACGGGCAGGGCTCGCATTAATCGTTGCAATGTCAGCGGTCGCCCTGTTCAATGATTTGGTTCGTTTATTCGGCCCCTGACTCGGCTGGATTTGTCTCTGATAGGTCCCTGTTTTGTTCTCCAGTTTTTTTGCCTGTTTGCGTCCCTCAAAATTCCGGCCGGTACTGTTTTCACTGGTCTTTTTGATCGCCTCGTGGTTCGGTGTTGCTGAGGCATTTGAACCCTTTGTTGTCCGTGACATTCGGGTAGAAGGGCTTCAACGAACGGAGCCAGGAACCGTGTTCGGGTATCTACCGGTCAAGGTTGGAGACACGCTGACCGATGAGCGAGCCGCTGTGGCGGTCAAAGCGCTCTTCAATGCAGGTTTGTTTCGTGATGTTCGCCTTGAAGTCGACAATGGCGTTTTGGTGGTGACGGTTGAGGAGCGTCCGACAATTGGTTCGGTTTCCATTACAGGTACCAAAGAATTCGAGCAGGAAGCGCTGAAGAAGACACTGCGTGAGGCCGGTCTCGGCGAGTCAAGGGTCTTCGACAGAGCCCTGTTGGACCGCGCAGAGCAAGAACTAAAACGCCAATACCTCACCCGCGGTTTTTACGGTGTTCGGGTGACCTCCACGGCTGCGCCACTTGAGCGCAATCGGGTTGCGGTGACCTTAACGGTCGATGAGGGTCAGACCGCGCGCATCGCACAGATCCGAATTATCGGCAACCGGGCGTTTAAGGACGGGGAACTTCGCGATCAGTTCAAGCTTTCCGAGCCCACCTGGTTTAGCTGGTATACCAAGAACGATCAATATTCCCGTGAGAAGCTCACCGCCGATCTCGAGGCGCTGCGATCGTTTTATCTTGATCGTGGGTATCTTGAATTTTCTGTCGATTCAACACAGGTTTCGATTGACCCGGAGCGCCGCGGCGTATTTATCACGGTTGCGATCAATGAAGGCTTGTCTTATCGAATCAAAGGCTTCCGGTTCTCGGGCGACACAATGGGTCGCGAGGAGGACCTGCGCAAGCTTATCCGGCTGAAGAATGGTGAGGCCTACGTTGGAACTCGGATGACCGAGTCCACCAAGGCGATGACTGACCTTTTTGGCCAACTCGGTTATGCATTCGCTTCGGTGAATGCCGTCCCTCAGCCAGACCGGGAGCGGCGCGAAGTCGAATTTGAAATCATGGTCGATCCGGGTCGTCGGGCCTACGTTCGACGGATTGAGATTTCGGGCAATGCGCGGACTCGCGATGAAGTGATTCGACGCGAATTGCGACAATTCGAATCGAGTTGGTACGACGCAGACAGCCTGCGGCGCTCGCGCGAGCGAGTTGACCGCCTGGGCTACTTTAATTCGGTCGAGGTCGACACCCGTGGCGTGCCAGACTCGCCCGACCTGGTTGATCTCGAAGTTAAGGTTAAAGAGCGTCCGACCGGCAATTTAATGCTCGGGGCCGGTTTTTCGAGTACCGACAAGCTGATTCTGTCCGGTTCGATCAACCAACAGAACTTTCTCGGTACCGGCAAAGCGCTGGCGATTGACGCCAACACCAGTCGCCTCTCCCGGGCAATTGGAATTGGTTATGTCGATCCGTACATCACCCCAGACGGTATCAGCCGGGCCATCAATGTTTCAACCCGATTGTTCAATGCGCAGGCGCTATCGCTTGGTGACTACCGACTCCGGACTTCGGCTGTCGGGGTGCGCTACGGGATTCCCTATACCGATGTCGACCGGCTATTGGTCGGGGCATCTGTTGAGCAGAACGGCTACCTGCTCGGTCCGCTGGCCCCACTCCGATTGCTCGATACGGTTAATGCGGTAGGTGAGAATCCAACGGCTTTCCTCGGAACGATCGGATGGGTTCGCGATACGCGCGATAGTGGTTTGGCACCGAGTCGTGGCGAATTGCGCAGCGCGAGTATTGAGGCAACCGTTCCAATTACTGACCTGCAGTACTTGCGGGCGACTTACCAGCATCAGATGTTCTTCCCAGTAACGAAGGATTACACCCTCGCACTGAACGGAGATCTTGGGATCGGACGAGCCTTCAGTGGACATCTATATCCGCAGTTCAAGAATTTCTATGCGGGCGGAATCGGATCAATCCGCGGATTTACGCCGTCCAGCCTGGGTCGACGGTATCTCGATGGCGTTCCAAGTGGCGGCCAGGTTCGTATTGTTGGTAATGCCGAATTCCTGTTCCCGCTGCCGGGTTCTGGAGCAGACCGCACGCTCCGCACCTTTCTTTACCTAGACGTCGGTAACGTCTACAGCACCTTGGACGACGTTGATCTTTCAACCCTGCGGGCTTCAACCGGGGCAGGCTTATCGTGGTTGTCGCCGGTGGGGCCGATTAAGTTCAGTATTGGCACGCCAATCAGACGTGAGCCAACCGATCGTGTTCAACGATTCCAGTTTCAGGTTGGGACGGGGTTCTAAGTGCCACGGTGTGCGAGAATTCTGTCGACACTCAAAAACCCTTGCTCCCTCAATCCCCTTTGAGCTTCTCTGTACCCCCATGAGCCTTCGATCACCCCGCGTATTGTTTTCTGTTGGTTCAACCATTGCGGGCCGTGTGCTGACGCATGCCGCGCAAGTCACGATTCCGATGCTCATCGGCGCGACACTGCCGCTGGCTGCTCAGGCCGAGGCCCAGGCGCAGGAGGTTCGAATCGGCATCGTAAATACCGAACGAATCCTGCGAGACTCCGCGCCTGCCAAAGCCGCCGAAATCAAGCTCAAGCAGGAGTTTGTAAAGCGCGACGAGGAATTGCAAAAACTTGCGGCGCGCCTCAAAGAGACCAACGATAAGCTGGAACGCGACTCTGCCGTTCTTGCTGAGGCCGATCGAACGAAGCGCCAACGTGAGGCTGCTGAACTCGATCGTGAACTCCAACGCCGCACTCGTGAGTTCCGGGAAGACGTCAACCAGCGCAAAAACGAAGAACTTTCCCAGGTTGTTGAACGGTCCCGGAAAGTTATCCGCCAAGTGGCCGAACAAGAAAAATATGATCTGGTCGTTGAAGATGCGATCTACTTCAATGCGCGAATCGACATCACAGACAAAGTCCTGCGCGCTTTAAACGGTTCGAAGTGATTGGTGGGGTCTGACGAGGGCTATACGCTCGGGGAACTCGTCGATCGCCTCGGGGGCGATTTAAGTCTACCTGCCAGTTCTTCGAAGAGGGTTTACCGTTTTACTGCCATTGAGATGGCGGGCCCACAGGATCTCTGCTTCGTTTCGTCGCCTCGCTATCGGTCAAAGCTGACTGACTGCAAAGCGGCTGCCGTCATCCTGCGTGCGGGCGATACGGCTCATGCACCGACCGATCTGACGACCATTGTGGTGGCAGACCCGTATGTTTGGTACGCCCGCGCTGCGATGCTGTTTTGTCCTCAGCCCAAGTCCGAAGGTGGTATTCATCCGCAGGCGGTTGTAGCGCCCGACGCCGTGATCGCCGCGGGGGTCACGATTGAGGCGGGTGCTGTGATTGGCCCTAGGGCTCGACTCGGTCAAGGTGTTTGGATTGGTTCGGGCTGCGTGGTGGATGAGGATGTTGTGATCGGCGAGGAAAGCCGCCTCTATCCAAGGGTCACGATTTATCCCGGATGCCTGATCGGATCTCGCGTCATTATTCACGCGGGAGTGGTCATTGGATCCGATGGATTTGGGTTTGCCCGCGATGGCAATGTCTGGATTAAGATTCCGCAAACGGGTCGCGTTCGGATTGGTGATGACTGTGAAATCGGTGCAAACACCACGATTGACCGCGGAGCACTTGAGGACACCGTCATTGGTGCTGGATGCAAACTCGACAACCAAATTCAAGTCGCGCACAACGTCCGAATCGGCGAGGGCTGCGCAATCGCTGCGTGCGTCGGCATTGCGGGCAGCGCAGTCATTGGCAACCACTGTCAGATAGGCGGCGGTGCCGGCATCCTTGGGCACCTAGAGATTGCCGACCACACCATTATCTCCGCGATGTCGCTGGTAACCCGCTCCATTACAAAGCCCGGGTTCTACACCGGGGTCTTTCCACTGATGCCTAACCGGGACTGGGAATACGCCGCTGCCGGACTGCGCAGACAAGTCCGACTCCGCGCACAATCTCGATTGACCCTTGGCGCCAGCCCCAGCTCAGACTCTGGCCGCGGCGCTGATTCAGACCATGAAGCGACCCGCTATGAACGTTGATCCGACGGTCGATTTGACCCCAGCCGCCATCCCTGAGATTTCGTCGATGGACATTCGGGCCATCCTGGCCCATTTGCCCCATCGGTATCCGTTTTTGCTTGTCGATCGAGTCCTTGAGCTTGATCCGGGCAATCGAATCCTGGCGCTCAAGAATGTCACCATCAATGAGCCGCATTTCACTGGACATTTTCCGCATGTGCCGGTGATGCCGGGTGTTCTCATGATCGAAGCGTTGGCCCAGGCCGCAGGGATTTTGTCGTTTCGAACCATGGGTAAGGTGAGCGACGCGTCGTCGGTCTATTATTTTGTTGGCATCGATGGGGCTCGATTCAAACGTCCGGTGGGTCCGGGAGATCAGTTGTTGCTTGAGGTGACGATTGAACGCAGATCCCGCGGAATCTGGAAGTATCGCGGGACCGCAACCGTTGACGGGCAAGTGGCGTGCGAGGCTGAACTGATGTGCACCTTGCGGCAGATTGATGCCTAAGATTCACCCCAGCGCCATTGTTGAACCCGGTGCGCAACTGGGTGTGGGAGTCGAGGTTGGCGCTCACGCCATCATCGGCCCCGATGTCGTCATTGGATCAGGAACTGTGGTTGGCGCTCGCGCGCTTCTGGATGGTCGAACGACGATTGGGTCAGATAACCAAATTCATGCCAATGCAGTGATCGGCTCGATACCGCAGGACAAAAAATATGCGGGTGAGCCCACCGTCCTTGAAATTGGTGATCGCAACACGTTCCGCGAGTTTGTGACGGTGAACACCGGAACGATTCAGGACCAAGGTTGCACGCGCATTGGGAATGACAACTGGATCATGGCCTACGTTCACGTCGCCCATGATTGTGTGATCGGTAACAACGTCACGCTTGCGAACTGCACGCAGCTTGGTGGCCACGTTGTTCTCGATGACTGGGTCACCCTCGGTGGATTTACCGGCGTACACCAGTTTTGCAGGATCGGCGCTCATGTGATGACAAGCGTTGGTACGACCGTTCTTCAGGACGTCCCCCCTTACCTAATGTGTGCGGGGCAGGGCGCCAAGCCGCATGGTCTCAATGTGGAGGGCTTACGCCGCCGAGGATTTGGTCCAGAGCAGATCGCGGCCCTCAAGCAGGTGTACCGGACGCTCTACCGAAGTGGTCTTGGACTAGACGAGGCGCGAGAGCAGCTTGAAGCGCGTCTGGTGGCATTGAGGTCTGACGCTCCGATTGGGTCGCCGTTCATTCGCGATCTGGATTGCATGGTCAGCTTCTTGGCTCAGGTAACCCGCAGCATCATTCGTTAGTCTAAAGTCCCCCCGCTCATGACCGATGCTCGTCCACTGTCGCTCGGCATGGTTGTCGGCGAATCCTCAGGCGATCTGCTGGCCTCTGCGCTACTTCGGGGCCTCAGTAATCGGGTCGCACCACAAGTCCTGAAATCGTGTGGAATCGGTGGGCCGCGCCTGGCGGAGCAGGGGTTTCAGTCCTGGTGGCCTGCCGAATCGCTCGCCGTTAATGGGTATCTTGAGGTCCTGCAGGCCTACCCACGCCTTTGGAGGATGCGTCGGGAACTCATCCGTCGAATGACCAGTGTGCATCCCGATGTGTTCCTTGGTGTGGATGCGCCCGACTTTAATCTTGGGGTTGAATCGGCTTTGCGTCGTGAAGGAATCCGGACAGTCCACTTCGTTTCGCCGTCGATCTGGGCCTGGCGCCGGGAGCGACTCGATCGGATTCG
>CAIPGD010000312.1 GCA_903864485.1 uncultured bacterium
AAGCGGCCCTTGAACTGCAAATGACCTGCCATCCACTGTTTGCGGGCGGCAAGCCTGGGAAGTTCCGCAACCAGCTCGGTTCCGATGGACTCGCCCGCGACCAGACGCACAAGGACGTCGTTCTCACGGCCCGAACAGATCACGGTGCTTGCACCGCTCAGGGCAGCCCGCTGCGCCGCAAGGATCTTGGTCAGCATGCCCCCCTTACCGATCCCCGATCCCGCGCCACCAGCCATCGCCGCCATGGCCGGGTCACCGGCAACGCCCCGCTGAACCAGAGTTGCGCTTGGATGATGTCGCGGATCGGCGGTAAAAAGCCCCGCCTGATCGGTCAGAATCACCAGTAAATCTGCATCAACCAGGCTGGCGACGAGCGCACCGAGCGTATCGTTATCACCGAACTTGATCTCGTCGGTGACGACCGTGTCATTCTCATTAATGATCGGAATGACCCCAAAACTCAGAAGGGTCGTCAAGGTCGCCCGGGCGTTCAGGTAACGGTTGCGATCGGCCAAATCCTCATGGGTCAGCAGGACCTGAGCGGTGCCCAGACCGTGTTCGCGGAACATCGTTTCATAGACCTGAACGAGGCCCATCTGACCCACTGCGGCGGCGGCCTGCAGTTCGTGCACAGCATGTGGCCGGCGGGTCCAGCCAAGGCGTTTCATTCCTTCCGCAATCGCACCCGACGAGACCAGCAGGACCTCAAGTCCGCGCTCGCGGAGCCGCGCTATTTGCCCGCCCCAGCGCTGAATGGCCGTGACATCAAGCCCTCGCCCTTCGTCTGTGACCAGCGAGGATCCGACCTTGACGACGATCCGTCGCGCGCGTGCCGCAACCGGACTAGTCGTCATGCTCAAAGCGCACATCAACGACCCCGTCATCGGGCTCCGGCTCACGGTGCTCGACCATGGATTTCCAGATCTCAGAGCAGAGTGCGACGCAGCCTTCACCGGTGAGTGCGGAGACCTCAAACGTCGGACCTTTCCAGGGGAACCGCGCGACGATGTCGGCAATTCGCGCCGCACGATCGTCTGGGGCCAGCGTGTCGGTCTTATTCAGGACTAGCCAGCGCGGCTTGTCATACAGCGCAGGGTCGTATTTTTTCAGCTCATTGAGGATCGCAATCGCCTCCGCCACCGGATCGCGGTTGACGTCAAACATCGATACATCAACCAGATGCAGAAGCAGTCGGGTGCGCGCCAAATGGCGCAAAAAACGATGGCCCAGCCCAGCGCCTTCAGCCGCACCCTCGATCAGACCCGGAATATCGGCGATGACAAAACTGCGCTCGAGACCGACCCGAACGACACCCAGGTTGGGGTGCAGGGTCGTGAATGGATAATCCGCGATGCGCGGCCTCGCATTCGAGACCTGGGTAATGAAGGTGGACTTGCCCGCATTGGGCATCCCGAGCAAACCCACATCGGCCAGCACTTTGAGCTCGAGGCGCAGCAGTCTTTGCTCACCTGGCTCACCATTGGTGGATTGGCGGGGCGCGCGGTTAACGCTGCTCTTAAAGTGCAGGTTACCCAGCCCCCCCTGGCCGCCGCGCGCTAAAACTTCGCTCTGACCATGGCGAACAAGATCGAAAAGCCGTTCGTCGGTTTCCGCATCATGGACCTCCGTACCGACGGGCATCCGTAAAATGATGTCCTCGGCTCCTGCGCCATATTGATCACTGCCGCGCCCGTGCTCACCGCCCTTGGCCCGATGCAAACGGGCGTAGCGATAGTCGATCAGCGTATTGATGTTGCGATCAGCGACCGCAATGACACTGCCGCCACGGCCGCCATCTCCCCCGTTTGGACCACCCTTGGGGATATATTTCTCTCGGCGAAAGCTCGCCATGCCGTTGCCGCCGTTACCAGCGACCACCTCGACGCGAGCCTCGTCGACGAATTTCATCGGTGCGGCCGGATCAGGTTCGCCCGCACGAACGCGGGCGATTGACCGAGATCAGACGCTAGCCGCAGCCTCATTCTCAGCCGGAGCATGCGCATCGGCCACAGGAATAATGGAGACCGTCTTACGGTTCTGCTCACCACGGACCGAAAACTTCACATGACCGTCTTTGAGGGCAAACAAGGTGTGATCCTTGCCAATGCCTACATTGACGCCCGGGTGAACACGGGTACCGCGCTGCCGAATGATGATTGAGCCTGCCGAGACCGATTCACCGCCGTAGGCTTTCACGCCCAGACGTTTGCTTTCGGATTCGCGACCGTTGCGCGTCGAGCCGCCGCCTTTTTTCTGTGCCATTTCCGATCAGCTCCGGATCTCATCAATGCGCAGCTCGGTGTAGTTCTGCCGATGCCCTTGATGCTTCTGATAATGCTTACGGCGGCGCATCTTAAAAATGCGCACCTTGTCGCCACGACCTTGAGAGAGCACCGTGACAGCCACCGAAGCCCCGGGAACCAGAGGTGAACCAACAACGATTCCGTCGTCTTTGCCCACCGCCAGCACCTCTTCGAGCGTGATGACTGCCCCGATGTCCGCCGGTATCTGTTCTACTTTCAATTTTTCTCCGACGGCAACGCGATACTGCTTGCCACCGGTTTTTATAACCGCGTACATGGGGAATGTCCCTGCGAGAAACACAGAACCCGCCATGTTATCGATGCGCGGGGCTTGAGTCAACTCGAATTCAAACCATCGAGTTGCCCGACAGCGCAACCAGTCCCCTCCGATCCCCGCCTATAATCGGGCAATTAACACCCCAGATCGCTTCGCCTAAGACCGTCCTGACTGCAGACCGCCTTGACTGACAACAACGCAACAAACGCCAGCGCCACTGAGCTTTTTCCCGCGATCGCAGAGGACTTGGCAGCCGTCGATCAGGTGATCCGCGATCGGCTGCATTCTGAGGTCGCCCTCGTGCGGACCGTCGCCGACTACATTGTTGCGGGCGGTGGCAAGCGTCTGCGGCCGGTCCTGGTCCTTTTGTTTGCCCGGGCCCATGGTGCCCACGCAGATCACCGTCGTCATGTGCTGGCCGCCGTCGTCGAATTCATCCACACCGCCACGCTGCTTCACGATGATGTCGTCGATGAAAGTGCGATGCGACGCGGCCGCGATACCGCCAACTCGGTGTTTGGCAATGCGGCCTCGGTCCTGGTCGGTGACTTCCTCTACTCGCGGGCCTTCCAGATGATGGTCAGCGCAGGCGACATGACGATCATGCAGATCCTCGCGGATGCCACCAACGTCATCGCCGAAGGTGAAGTCCTGCAACTAATGAATAGCCGGGACGCAGACCTTGACGAGACGCGTTACCTGCAAGTGATCCGCTACAAGACAGCCAAACTCTTCGAGGCGGCCGCACGCCTGGGCGCATTGATTGCGGGTGCGGCGAGTCCACTGGTGGACACCGCCGCAGAGTACGGATTGCGCCTAGGCACGGCCTTTCAGGTCATTGATGATGTGTTGGACTACGCCGGCAACAGCCACGAGATCGGCAAAAACCTGGGGGACGATCTGCGCGAAGGAAAGGTGACTCTGCCCCTGATTCACCTCATGCGAACGGGCAGCGCCGCCCATCAGACGCTCGTGCGCAACGCGATCGAAACTGGAGAAGGCGATTTCGACGCAATTGCCCGCGCTGTCCGCGATCACGGGTCACTGGATTACGCACGGGCCCAAGCACTCTCAGAAGCCGCGATCGCCCGAAACTGCGCCCAAACCTTACCCGCCTCCCCGTTCCGTGAGGCCTTGATGTCCCTGACCAGTCTTGCCGTTGACCGCGACCGGTAGTGATTAAGGGCTTTGTTTCGAACCTGATGACGACATCGCATTCAACCACCCCGATCCGCATTGCCATTGGCGGCCTCGGTGCCATTGGCAAAGCATTGGCCCGACGACTGACGGACGGGAGCGTCCCTGGTGTTGTCTTGGCCGCGGTGTCTGCCAAGAATCAAGAGAAGGCCAGAGAGTTCATCCACACCCTGCCGCATGCGGTTCCGGTGCTGGAACTGAGTCAGTTGGAACCCGTGGCCGATATCGTCGTGGAATGTGCACCGGCGGCGATTCTGGGCGACGTGATTGGTCCGTTCTTGCGCGCCAGAAAAAAGGCGATCGTTCTATCTGTGGGTGCGATTTTGTTTCGCCCTGATCTGATCGAACTCGCCCGCCAATCGGGCGGAACCATTCTGGTCCCAACCGGCGCCCTGATTGGCTTGGATGCAGTCGTTGCAGCGGCCGAAGGCGAAATTCACTCGGTTCAAATGATCACCCGCAAGCCCCCCAACGGACTCGCGGGCGCGCCCTACTTAATTGAGCACGGGATCTCAATGGAAGGGCTGACCGAGCCGCTCAAGGTCTTCACCGGTAACGCTAAAGAAGCGGCCAAAGGGTTTCCGGCCAACCTCAATGTCGTGGTTGCACTGGCGCTGGCCGGGATCGGCCCTGACCGAACCATGCTCGAGATCTGGGCAGACCCGACGGTCGTTCGCAATACGCATACCATCACCGTCGATTCAGATTCCGCGAGATTCACCATGACCATGGAGAACATCCCGTCCGAGAATCCCAAGACCGGCCGGATCGTCGCTCAAAGTGTCACCGCGCTCCTGCGCAAAATGACCTCGAGCTTTGTCGTGGGGACCTGATGAAATCCTTAATCCCTGAAGAGCGGGAGGCCCTGCGACAGCGCTACCTCCAGGTCGACACGTCGAATGTGGCCGATGTACTCGACACGATGGGGCTTTTCCAACAGGGCCTGCATGCGAGCTTTCGGCCCTTTCCCGAGAACGGACCGCGACTTGCAGGCTGGGCCTACACGATTCGCGGTCAGATGACGCCATTCCCACTCGGCGGCGATGCGGACAAGATGGCGGCCTGCCAGGGATTGACGGCCGGTGAAATCAGCGTCTGGAGTGGCGACGGTAATGGGATTTGTTATTTCGGCGAACTGATTGCGCTGGGCATGAAAGAGCGCGGTTGCGCGGGCGCCCTCGTCGACGGCGGCATCCGCGATGTGCGCTGGATCGGCGAGCATGGGTTTCCGGTGTTTGCACGTTATCGCACCCCCGTCCAGTCAATTGGCCGCTGGAAGGTCAATGCGTGTCAGGTTCCGGTCCTGATGCGGGGCCATGATGACGCGGGGGTCATCGTGCGACCCGGAGATTTCATATTGGCTGATGAAGACGGCGCGATTGTGATTCCACAAGAACATGCTGTGAGCGTACTCGCCGAAGCCGAACGCTTGACCTCGATCGAAACCCAAATTCGAATCGAACTGGCCAACGGACTGACTCTGGCCCAGGCCCTGCAAAAATTTGGTCATGTTTGAGGTTCCCATGTCCGTAAGCACCGAATCCCCATCAGTCGAGCGGATCGCCTCGATCGAAGACCGCTTGGCCGCAATTGAGTCGGTGCTCGAGGACCGAGCGATGCAACCGGCCGCGTTCGTCGAAACCTTCAACCATTGGGCGACCAAGGAATGGATCCCAGAGAATGGCGCGAGGTTAGTGGCAAAGGCCTGGTGTGAGCCCGATTTTCGGGCGCGGCTCCTGGCTGACGGGATTACAGCCATCCGTGAACTGGGTTTGACGATGCCCGCGCATCACCGTCATCTGGTGGCCCTTGAGAACACCGCCACGGTACATAACGTGATCTGCTGCACGCTGTGTTCATGTACGGCGTTTACGGTAATCGGCTTGCCACCAGACTGGTACAAGGATCTGGAATATCGGGCGCGCGTGGTTCGTGAATCGCGTTCGGTTCTGCGTGAAATGGGCCTGGAATTAGCCCCGCACATCGAGATCCGGGTCTGGGATACGACGGCCGACACGCGCTACATGGTGTTGCCCGAACGCCCCCCAGGGACCGAAGGCTGGTCGCAAGAGCAACTCACGGCAATGGTGACCAAAGAAGGAATGATCGGGGTCGCCAAGGTTTAATCAATGACGGGGGTTTCGACATGAATGGCATGCACGATCTTGGCGGCAAAGAAGGGTTCGGCCCCATCCGCTATGCGCCCAATGCGCCAGTCTTTCACGCCCCCTGGGAGGTCCGCGCAAATGCGCTCTACAGCCTGGCGGTCAAACAGGGCGTCTACAACATGGACGAATACCGCTATGCGATCGAACGCATGGAGCCCAGGCATTACTTGAGTGCCAGTTACTACGAGCGTTCGCTCACGAGTCTGGCGTCGCT
>CAIPGD010000313.1 GCA_903864485.1 uncultured bacterium
CGTTGTTTCGCGAAAATCAAGCCGAATTTGACGAGCTGCTTAAACAGGCCGATATCGCGATGTATCAGGCCAAGCACGAGGGGCGCAACCGCCTGCGCTTTTTTGATCACCGCATGCAGGAGGCCATTGCTGAACGCACCGAGCTCGAGCGCGATCTGCGAGAAGCGATCCAAAAGACGCAGTTCGAACTTTTTTTCCAATTGCAGGTCGATCAATCACGAACCCCACTTGGTGCGGAGGCCCTGGTCCGCTGGAATCACCCCAAACGCGGCCTGGTGGGGCCGAGCCGTTTTATTCAGCTCGCCGAAGAAACAGGGTTGGTGATCCCGATTGGCCGTTGGGTGCTCGAGCAGGCGTGCGTGCGGCTACAAGCCTGGCAAAAAAGCCCACACACCCATCGACTCTTGCTTTCTGTGAATGTCAGTGCACGGCAATTCCGGCAACCCGATTTTGTCGATCAGGTACGGTCGGCAATCGCTTCGCATCAGGTCGACGCCCATTTGCTCAAACTCGAGCTCACCGAAAGCGTCTTGCTCGAAAACATTGAAGAGGCCACCCACACCATGGACGCTTTGCGTCAGTGCGGGGTGCGGTTCGCGCTCGATGATTTTGGTACAGGCTATTCGTCGTTGCGCTACCTCAAAAAATTGCCAATCGACCAGCTAAAAATCGATCAGTCCTTCGTGCGTGACATCACCGTGAACCAACAAGATCGGGCAATCGTTCGAACCATCATTGCAATGGCGTCGAACCTCAGCGTCGATTGCATTGCCGAGGGGGTCGAAACCGAAGAGGAATATCGATTACTGCGGGGAGACGGATGCCAGTTTTTTCAGGGCCACTTATTCGGCAGTGCTCAGCCCCTGCCCCTGTTTGAAGCCGCACTGGAGGCGCAGGCCTCTTGATTGAGCCCTATGAGCGGGCCCTACGAGCGGACCCTATGAGTTGGCCCTATGAGTGAGCCTCGTGAGTGGACCTCTCAGGCGATGGTCGTTTCGTCGGAGCGGGTTTCGCCACGGCTATCCGTCCATTGCACGGAGACTTTTTCACCCGCTCTCGCGTTACGCAGGGTGAATTGAAAAAACGGATTCTTCGATACGGCGGGCCCGCAGTGCAGGGTCATCACGGCCTTCTCGAGATGTCGAATCACCACGGTCTGGATGAACCACGCCGGGATCGGGCGACCGCCCGGGTCTGAGCGCAGCCCAGTCTCCATGTCGTGATTCATCAGAATCCGCACGAGTGCGCTGGTGGGTGCGCTGGTGGGTGCACCAGTCGGGGCGCTGGCGATGAGCTGCGCGCGGATTTTCGTGGGTTCTGCCATCAGTGATTAAGCCGCACAGCCCCCGAGGGTGATTTTGACTTCCTTCTGGGCGAAGAGGCACCGGCCATCCAGCGTCAAACCGACCGCGAAGACCCGCGAGGACTGCTGCATTTTGACCCGGGTCGTCACGCTGGGCTCCACCGAGTCCGAGAGCTCGATCAAGGCTGCCAGAAGGTTCGGGTTCTTCTCGACCAACAGGAGCAGGCGCTTGATGCCGCCCGCGGTGGTGGAGGCCGTTAGCTGAACAGCACTTCCGTTTTCAGCCATGTCGGGCGCTTGCAGAAGTATCTCGCGGCTTTCGATCGGTGTCTGAACGCCAAGCGCGCGCGTGAGTTCGGCCAGCGAATGGGCCTCAAAGGCGGCCCCATACGCACCCTCGCGGCTCAGGGCCAGACTGGGCATCAGGCCAGCGAGGCTGAGCAAGGTCGCCAGACGGGCGCTTAGACAGCCGCTCAGACTGGCGCTCAGGCGGAGGGCTTCACGACGGGAAGGCATCGGCAGGGTTTAGGTTGGAATGGCCGGGTTGGAATGGCCGGGTTGGAATGGCCTTGTGTAAACGACCGAGTTAAAACGCGTATGTTCCAATCATAAGTGAATCGAATTTGAACGCGTCCGTACGCCACCCAAACCGCCTTCTCACCAAACTGATGTCGCTTCCTGCAAACCCTTGGTGGGTATCCGTCCGCACCCTGTGCGCGGCATTCATCGGGGGCTTGTTGGCGAATGCAGCGCACCTTCCCCTGCCCTGGTTACTGGGTGCCTTGTTTCCGTGTGCTTTTTTGCGGCTGCGCGGCGTACGAGTCGGTGCACCGCCTTTTGCACAAGCGGCTGGACAGTGGGTGATCGGGACTGCGTTGGGGCTGTACTTCACGCCCTCGGTGTTGCTACGGGTGGGCGAGTGGGCACCCTGGATCGCACTTGCGGTGCTTTGGTCGCTCGCGCTTGGCGGCTTTTTGTCGTGGGCCTTGATTCGGTGGGGCGGCGCCGATCCAGCCACTGCCTACTGGTCGGGGCCCATTGGTGCGGCCGCCGAGATGGTGTTGCAAGGGGAGCGCGCGGGCGCGCGGGTCGAACTGGTAGCAGCGGCGCATAGTCTGCGGTTGATGCTCGTGGTGGTGATATTGCCCCTCCTCTACGACCGGTTCGGCCTCCACGGTAGTGACCGCTATGTGATCGGGGCGCACACCGTAGAGCCCCTCGGCTTGGCCGTTCTGGTTGGTTGCACGGTGGGCGCTGCTTTGCTTTTGCGGCGAGTCCGCGGCCCGAATCCGTGGATGCTCGGCTCACTTGCCGGCGCTTTGCTCCTGACGGCGAGCGGCCATTTGGCTTCCGCCCTACCGAACTGGGTATCGCCCATGGGGCAACTGTTGATCGGGATTTCCCTGGGAGGCCGGTTTGGCCCGGGGTTTTTTAATCGGGCGCCGCGCTTTCTTGCGATCGTTGGGGGTGTGACGCTTTTTGGGTTGGCAGGATCCGCGGCCTTGGCCGCGTTGATCGGATGGGTGGTGGAGATTCCGCTGGCGACCCTTGTGTTGGCCACGGCACCGGGCGGGATTGCCGAGATGTGCTTAACCGCTCAAGCCCTGCAACTGGGCGTACCCGTGGTGACGGCTTTTCATGCCACTCGCGTGGTCACGTTGTTACTGGTCGTGCAGAGCGGTTGGACGCGCAGCCGGGCCTGGCTGGAACGCGTTGAGGGTGCCTCAATTTAAAGTGGTTCAAAGGCACCGGCTTCGCGGTTTTTTCGAACCTGGTCCCAGCGCTGAATCAATCCGTTGATGGCGACCCACACGCCCGCCGGCAAAAGGCGCGCAGCCGCGAGCGCAAAGCCACAGTTAAAGCGTGCGTCGGAGGCGTTAAATCGCGCCGGAACCATGGCGCCGGTCAATACGATGGTCTTGTCAAGGCCAGTGGCGGCGATCGCGGCTGCGCTCTCGACGAGGGTGTCGGTGCCGTGGATGATGACGAGGTGCGATTCGGGTGCGGCCTGACAGGCGGCCACCAATGATCGGCGTTGCGCCGGTGTCATCTCGAGACTGTCCACCAGCATCAGAATTTCGATGACAGGGGCGGGTTGAATCCGGCTTTCGCCAATGAGCACCGGCAAACAGCTTTCGGCAAAGCCCAGGGACCCATCGATTGGGGCATAACACTTGTCGAAGGTGCCGCCGGTGGCGATGATGCGAAGCGGTGCGGAGTTCATTGGCGGGCTCTCCCGGTACGTGATGGTTTTGTGCCCAGATTAAACAACAGGAGACTCCGTTGAAAACATTGGACGGGAAAATTGCATGGATCACAGGGGGTGCCACCGGTGTTGGGCGGCAAACCGCGCAACGTCTGGCGCGCGATGGTGCACGGATTGCCCTCTCGGGTCGGCGCGAGGCCGAACTCGAGCAAGCGGCGGAGCAGCTGCGCGCCGACGGGTACGATGCGCAAGCCTTCGCGCTTGACGTGGCAGATGCGGACGCGGTCGCGGCGACGGCCGAGCGGATCGCCGTCCAAATGGGACCGGTGGAGCTGCTCGTGTGTTCGGCCGGGCTGAATGTCCGACAGCGGTATTGGCAAGATCTCGCCGCGGTTGACTTTGCCAAAGTCACCCGTGTGAATCTGGAAGGGGTCGCGAATTGCGTGGTCGCTGTCCTCGCCGGGATGCGCGCGCGCCGCAGCGGTACGATCGTGGTGGTCTCGTCGTGGGCCGGTCGCCACTACCTGCCCTTTGCGGGGGCCGCTTACAACGCCTCCAAGCAAGGCTTGGCGGGGTTAGTCGACAGCCTGAATTTTGAGAATGGCCGTCATGGGGTGCGCGCCTGCGCGATTGAGCCGGGCGAAATTGCGACACCGATCTTGCGCACCCGGCCCGTTCCACCCTCCGCCGAAGAAATGGCGCGCATGCTCACTGCAGACGATGTGGCCGAGGCGATCGGCTGGGTGGTGGGCATGCCCGCTCACGTTTGCATCAATGAGTTGTTGCTGTCGCCGACCTGGAATCGGATCCATTTGGGTGGCGCCGATTTGCAGATGCCGGTTTAAGCGGGGCTGCCCGCGTGGCACATCAGGCGATCCCAGCCGCCCGGATCGTTTGGCCAGACTCGTTCGGGCAACGTATCCAAGCGGCGCAGGATGCCGCTGAGTTGCCAGGTTGGCGGGGTTCCGAGCGCCGCTGGAGCGCGTCGCCAAAGGGCCCGGATCGTGTTTTCGGCGACGCCGAATCGATGCGCCAAGGCGCCAATGACGAGGCGGTCCTGACCGCTGTCGACCACCTGAGACAACCAGGCTGCAAATTGGACCTTTTCAGCGTCCCACTGGCCGACCCGGTTTAGCCGAGGGGGATCGGTGTTCCGTGAGGCATCCAGAAGTGTGTCCGCAAAGAACTGTGCGAAACAACCGAGCCGAGAGAGGACATACGCCCGTTGCTCGACATGTCGCGTATCGAGCAAGAGCCAGTTGTAGCAGCCCAGGTGGCGACCAGCGCCTAGGCGGTCGAGGCGTCGCAGCACGCCAGGGTCAAGTGCTGCGCTGATGAGGCGTGAGAGGGTGGTTTCGGCGTGCAACTCGCGGCTATCAATCGCCCGTAGCGCGCGCCCATAAAAGTCCAGATCGATCAGGTCATCGTGCAGCGCCCGGCGCAAACCGGCAAGGAAGTCCGGAAAACGACCGGGCCGGTCATACAACGCATCCGGCGCTTGCGGCTCGAGCCTGTGCTTGCGTGCCAGGTGGTCCGGCCAGTCATCGCGGCGCTGCTCGAGCATCGTGAGCATGCCTTCGGCTAAAGCCGCGAATAAAACGTCCAGAGCCCGATCGGAACCCGGTTGGGTCAGCGCGTCAACCAGCCGCACAAGAACTTGATCGCTCAGTAGACGCCGAAAATCAAAGGCGCGGCGCTGAGAATCGACCCCTATGAACCGGATCTGATGACCCCAATCGCGCACCAGTTGAGCAAAAATCGGGTTGCTC
>CAIPGD010000314.1 GCA_903864485.1 uncultured bacterium
CACAATCACAGGCTGCATGGTCCGCCTGGCCGACGCGGGCACAACCGCGCGCAGCAACATGCGAGCCGATGAATGAGCCCGATGACCGGGGGGCCGCCTCGCTAACACCACGCACCCTTTTGCATGTTACCCCCGGACCGTCGGATCTTAAGCGTTCTACATTGCCGCTCCACGAGACGCGAGCCTTGATGAAATATCGCCCGGAGCCCCTGCAATTCATGGTTTTGCAGTTAATTTCTGTTCCTGTGTGATGGATCGCAGCGGCAGCCTGGGATGGCCAAGTCCTCTCCTCCAGATCTGCACTTCGGGCCGACCCTGTTCAGATAAACCGGACCTCCACGCGCTTTTACAGTTTGTAAGTTAGGCCATCGCTCTCCAATGGAACCGAAAACCAACTTGTCGCCGGCAGATCGCAAAGTCCTTCTGGAGGACTATCGCGCCGATATTCAGCGCCGCCTCGAGTTTAAAGCCGCGTCAGCCGATAGCGCATCAGCGGCCAGCGACAGGATCAATCGCTTTCTCGTTTCGGAAATTGCGCAACTCAAGCTACAGATTACCGAACTTGAACTGGCCGGCGTTCGATCAGAGCAACCAATCGACAACGACGCGCTACGGCCAACGATCGATCATGTCTGGCCGAGCATGCCAACCTATGATGTCGGCAGCCGCATCTCCATCGGCGCCGGCGTTATGACCTTCGGGTTTCACTTTCCCGAGCTTGGCGCAGGCGGTGTCGTCCAGAGATGGTCGGGCCCGTCCACACGCGCGGGCCTGGTTGCCCTGATCAACCGAACGGCGCCTCTGTTCGGTGAACTATCAAATGTCTCCTTCATCGATCCCAGCGTCGAAATCACACGCGTTTTGATTGATGGAGAGCCCGTCAAGCATGAATGGCTGGGCGAAAAGACGCTCAGATTCCTGATCCCCCCAATCAGCAACACCGACCGCCCCGTTCCGACCCAGATCGCCTTCGTCGTCAACAAGTGTCTGGTCGTCCAGGATGTCCGCCCGCAGTTCATGGACACACGGTCCGTCGGGTTCTGCACCATCGGCCTCACGCTGAGAGCGCCCGCCCCTGACCCGTCCTGACGCTGCCGATCGCGACCTGGTTCTGCTTTCTGCCCACTGACTTTTAGATCAAGGCCATATGAATCTGCTCGTTATCTCCCCGGCGCCATCATCCCCGCCTAACCAGGGGAACCGGCAGCGCATTCACAGTGTCTGCAAGGCATTTCAGGATCGCGGCGCCAAGATTCATTTTGGCTATCTGCCTCGCGAGTGGGGCGGAAAATACGATGTCAGCGAACAGGTCGAGATGACCCGTCACTGGGATTTTTTCGACACCATCGTACCGAGCGGACCGATTGCGTATCATGCCAAAGGTCACCACCACAAAATCGACGAGTGGTGGGACGAAGCGATTGCGCGCTACATCCGGTTCAAATGCACCGGTGTCACCTTCGACGCATGTCTGGTCAATTATGCGTTCTTCTCGAAGGCTTTCGAGGCGCTGCCCCCCAACGTCGTTCGCATCCTGGATACGCACGATCGCATG
>CAIPGD010000315.1 GCA_903864485.1 uncultured bacterium
GAAGCCTGGATGCAACCAGCCTTGCATAATCCGCGGATGCCACCGCCGCCGGAACAAATGACAATTGTGTGCGCGCTGCCGCTTTATCACATCTTCGCGCTCACGGTTTGTTCGCTCTTGGGTGCCCGTACGGGCTCACTCAATCTGCTGATTCCAAACCCCCGCGACCTGCCGGGACTGATTTCGGAGCTTGCGAAGGTTAGGCCCACTGTCTTTCCCGCAGTCAATACTTTGTATAACGCGCTTGCCAATCATCCGGACTTTGCGAGCCTCGACCATTCAGATTTGCGGGTATCCAATGGGGGTGGCATGGCGGTACAGCAAGCCGTTGCCGATCGTTGGTTGCAAATTACGGGATGTCCGATTTGCGAGGGTTATGGATTGTCGGAAACATCGCCCTCAGCCGTTTGCAATCCGAGCGATGCGGATGCCTATAGCGGAACCATCGGTATGCCTATTCCCTCGACCGAAGCGTGCATCCTGGACGATGAGGGGAATGAACTCCCGATCGGGGAGCGTGGCGAGATCGCAATTCGTGGCCCGCAGGTCATGGCGGGGTACTGGAATCGACCCGAGGAGACAGCCCGCGTGATGACGTCGGATGGGTTCTTCCGGACCGGCGATGTGGGGGTCATGGACGAGCGCGGGTATTTCAAGGTGGTCGATCGGAAGAAGGACATGATTTTGGTGTCGGGCTTCAATGTCTACCCGAATGAGGTCGAGGAAGTGGTTGCCGCGCATCCGGGGGTGCTGGAATGCGCAGCGGTCGGCGTACCCGATGGTGCAGCGGGTGAGACGGTGAAGATTTTTGTGGTCAGGCGGGATCCGGCCGTGACCCAGCAGGAAGTGCTCGATTGGTGCGCCAAGGGTCTGACGGGCTATAAGCGCCCCAAATTAGTCGAGTTCCGCACTGAACTGCCGAAGACGAACGTGGGTAAGATTTTGAGGCGTGAACTGCGTTCGGTCGAGACAATCTGAACCCTGACAGCCCACCCAGCGAACACCCCAGCGCTTCCCCTGGCCCCGGCAAACTTATTCGAGATTCAGCGGCACGGGGTATTCGTTAGCGCTGTTTGTGCGGGCCACATTCATCCGCTCACGCTCATCGGCCTCAGCCCGTTGCTGGGTTGCAAGGGTGCGGCGTACGACGGACTCAATGCGGTCGTCAAGCGATGCATATTCTTGGCCTCGGTCAGACTGACTCTGCTCCGGTGGTGTGGGGGAGCGAAGCGTAAATCGGGGTTGAGTGGTCGGCCCCTGAGCGGTCTGGCTGGTTTCAGCGCTGACTTCCATGGGGGGGTAGGCTGATTGAGCTCTTGGTTGAGTTGCAAACAGGGCCATCAGGAGTCCTGCGGATAGGCCCACAAGCATTGCGCCGCGCGTGGCCGAAGATCGCGCCGTTGTTCGTGGCTCTGTCATGGGCGCAAGGTAATCCGAACCGAGAAAAGGCCGGACGGTTTGGACAGGCTGAAAAGGTCGGTTCATGGTGCAAGTCCTTTGAAGAAGCGTCCCAGTACGCACTGAGACCCAAATCCAAACGCAATCTCTGCTCCCGCTAGCGACCCTTAAAGATCAAAGCCTCGAACGCCTGTAACCTTCGGACGAAAAAAAACGCCGGGTCGCCCCGGCGTTTTCGCTCTAAACAAGCAACCGGCTCTCGCCGGCGCATTGATCAGAATGCGTGGCGAACGCCAGCGTAGAACATCGACGTGTCGGTGCCCTTGCTGGTTGCCGGCGAGTTCTGCAGGGCGGTTCCCGTAAAGAACTGGTAGCTGGCGGCGCTTTCGTTGTTGATCTTGGAGTAGTTCACCCCAACGGA
>CAIPGD010000316.1 GCA_903864485.1 uncultured bacterium
ACCAGACTCAGGTTTTCTATTACCCGCATCGTGCGACACCGACCTGGTCGAGCACCTTGCATTCCATCGATGACGCGCGGCGCGAGTTACGGGTGTTTACCCCCCGGATCTCCAATCGGAGCGAAGCCGAATCGGTGAGGACGGGCGCCGCTGGTGGCGGTACCCTGGTGAGCGAGCTCGATGGCGCACGCGTGCAGTTCCAGCTCAATCGGTTCGAACCTCAACGTCACCCGGAGGGTTGGGTCCTTGCGGGGGAACTCCCCACCCGGGCCTGGCGCCTCCAGCGTCGCGCGGCCTTCCGCGTCCGACCGGCCCATGAGTCCGCGGCGGTCGTGCGGGTACGTACACCCGACGGGTTGATCGACTGGCAGATTGAAGACATCTCCGAGACTGGACTTTGTATCCGGCTTGATGACGATGCCACCGCACCTTCAATCGGAACCACCTGGTCGAATGTGTTGATGGAGATCCCCGATATTGAACTTCTACGAGCAGACCTCGAAGTTCGCTGGGCCGTCACCAAAGCCGCTCGGCCGGGCATTGCGCCCTCGCGCTGGATCGGGTTAACGATCGGTGGTTTGGAGGCCAATCAGGCGCAACTGCTGCGGCGCTGGATCCAGGAACATCAAGCAAGGTTTGCGCTCTCCAAACGGCTGGACGCAGTCCTGATCTGATCGTGATCAAAGGACTGTCTCTGAGGCTCCGGACTGCCGCGGAGACCTTCGGGTAACATCGCGGCGGTGCAAGCGGTCCTTGAAATCACGCTCCCCATTTTCGCGCTCGTCTTGTGCGGCTACGCCGGTCGGCGTCTGGGTTCGATCTCCGAACTGTCGGTGGATGCGATTAACCAGTTCGTCTTCATGTTCGCCCTCCCAGCGATGTTATTCAGGGTGGCTGCGACCAATCCATTGGCGAATTTGCTGGACCCAAACTTCGCCGCAGCATGGCTTTGCGCGGCTTTGCCGATCTACGCCATTGCCTATGGCGCAGGGCGTCGCTGGTTGGGCGGCGATCGAGCCCAGTCAGCCGGCTGGGGGCTTAACGCAGCGCACGGTAACGTTGGGTACATGGGATTGCCCCTCGCCTCTGAGATCGGCGGAGCCAAGGCACTGGCGCCAATTCTCATGACCGTCATCCTAGATGTGTTTGTCATCATTACGATGACCATCATTTTGCTGGAATTCGCAAGGCAGCCGTCGGCTGAATCCCGCTCGGGCCCAACCAATAGCGATAATGATCATGATCAGGCATCTGGTCTGCAGCGGGCAGCTGAGGCCGTGCGATCAACCGGCCTGGGGTTATTACGCAGCCCCCTGGTCTTGTCGATTGGACTCGGGCTCGCATGGTCGGCGACCGAGTGGAAACTGCCGATGGTGGTCGACAATTTCGTCCGTCTGCTCGGCAGCGTTGCGGGGCCCTCTGCGCTCTTCGCGATCGGCGCCTCGCTCGGCGGCAAAGCGGTTGCGCGCGACCCCGCGGTCCCGGTGATGTCAATCCTGAAAATCTTCGTACACCCGGCTCTGGCCGCCGTGACCATGCTCTGGCTGTTTCCGGTCGGGGCCTACGCCGCATCAATCGGGGTCATCGCTGCCGCGCTACCAGCCGCCAGCAACGGTTTTATTATCGCGCAGCGTTACGGCCTCGAAGTGGGCTCCATCAGCTCATCTATCGTCATTGGCACCATCATTTCGCTCGTCACGGTGTCGTTCGCAGTGTGGGTGCTGCCTCTGCCCTAGTGTTCCGTTCCCATAGCGTCCACACCCTAAGCGTCCACGCCCTGGGAAATGAGTGCCTCGGCGAGAGAACTCCACGCATCTTCAACATGCTCGTTGGCCAACACGGGAAAATCGGCCGTGACCAATCGGCGACCAGTTTCGGCGTCCTCAAGGCCCACCCGAACCGCCACCCCCATTTCCTCGACTGCAGTCGTTGTCAGGCGCGCCCGCAACGCAGAGG
>CAIPGD010000317.1 GCA_903864485.1 uncultured bacterium
CGGGCGCGACGCCGCGCGAGACATCAGAAATCTGGGACACACCCAACAGGGCCGCGACCCGCGGAGCAAGGTTTTTCCCAAAGGCCGTCGCTGGCGCAGCAATGTGCGTGTAGGCCGTCGCGTGAGCGGCAGCCACTGCCTGCGCCGCACCGTTCTCGGCAAGTTGCTCGGCCAGATGAGGGGCGTCGGCAATCAGCACTTTAGCAACGCCTGGAATCTGAGCAGCTGCCGCAGCCGCGCCAGCACACTCAAACCCGGCAATCAGCACATGGACCTCGGAGGTGCAGGCGAGCGCGCACGCGACCGCGTTGTAGGTCGAAGCACGCAGGCCCGAGTTGTTATGTTCGGCAATCACAAGAGCAGTCATAAAAAATCCTTTTTAGCCGACGACCTTGGCTTCGTTGCGCAGTTTGTCGACCAGCGTATTGACGTCTGGAACCTGGATACCCGCCGATCGCGACTTGGGCTCGACCACTTTCAGCGTCTTGAGCCGCGGCGCCGCGTCGACCCCTAAATCGCTTGGCTTCAGCGTATCGAGCGGCTTTTTCTTGGCCTTCATAATATTAGGCAGCGTCACGTACCGGGGCTCATTCAGGCGCAGGTCGGTTGTCACCACAGCGGGCATCGTCAAGGCCAAGGTTTCGAGGCCCCCGTCGACTTCGCGTGTGACAAGCACTTCGGCGCCCTGCACTTCGACCTTCGAAGCAAACGTCGCCTGCGGCATGCCAGCCAGCGCCGCCAGCATCTGACCCGTCTGATTCGCATCGTCGTCGATCGCCTGCTTTCCGAGAATGACCAACTGCGGCTGTTCGCGAACCACAATCGCATTCAGAAGGTGCGCAACAGCGAGTGGTTGCAGGTCGACGTCGCCCGTATCGATGAGGATGGCGCGGTCGGCACCGAGTGCCAGAGCGGTGCGCAGCGTTTCCTGACAAGCAGTGGTACCGCACGAAACCACCACCAGTTCGGTCGCTACGCCTTTTTCTTTCAATCGGACCGCTTCTTCAACCGCGATCTCATCGAACGGGTTCATCGACATCTTGACGTTTGCGATATCCACCCCGGTCTGGTCGCTCTTGACCCGTACCTTGACGTTGTAATCGACCACCCGTTTGACCGGGACGAGAATCTTCATCAATCGACACTCCTGCAGCATTGAGGTGTTGGTTCAACAGACCATTATAGTGAAGGGTACACTCCCGCGCGCTGAGCCAACTTGACGCTCACCCACTTGAGGACCGTACGCCGTGCATCGTGCAATTCTTCAGGCTTTCCTGTGCCTGTTCACTGCCGGAGCGGCCATTGCCGCGCCCGCGGTCGAGGCTGACCCCCTGGCCGTATTTGTCCAGCAGGACGCCGTCCGCAGTTTCATTAACCTCATGGTCCAACGGCACGGATTTGAAGCCGAAGCGCTCGAACGTTTGTTGGCCAAGGCCCAGCGCAGCGACGCCGCGATTCGACTCAGTGCGCCGACCCCGCCGGGAATGACGCCTTCGTGGAATGCCTACCGCAGCCGATTTATCGAACCCATCCGATTGGGTCATGGACTCGAATTCTGGCGCGAGAATGCAACTTCCTTGACCCGTGCCGAGCGGCAATTCGGCGTGCCGGCGGAGGTCATTGCGGCCATCATTGGCGTTGAAACGATCTATGGCCGTAACACGGGTAATTTTCGAATCATCGACGTGTTGTTGACCCTGGCCTTTGTCGACGGCCGCAGGCCCGATCTGTATCGAGACGAACTTGAGGCGTTTCTGCTTTGGACCCGCGAGTCGGGCGTCGACCCGCTCGAGCCCCGCGGCTCCTACGCGGGGGCACTTGGGTTGCCGCAATTCATGCCTTCGAGCATCCGCCGCTGGGCGGTGGACTTTGATGGGAGCGGCCGCCTCGACCTGCGCGCCAGCACGGTCGACGCCATCGGGAGCGTCGCCAATTTCCTCGCCGGGCACGGCTGGCAGACCGGTGCGGGCGCCACCTGGGAGGCGCGTTTAAGCGCCGCTGCGGATGTGGAAGGGTTGACGAAAGAGGGCATCGAACCCAAGGTCACTCCGGCACAGCTGGCGGCCCAGGGCGTAACCAGCCCGGAATCGATTCCATCGGACACGCTCCTCGCCTTGGTCGAATTTCAAAACGGTGACGCGCCCTCAATATTTCGCTTGGCGGGGAAGAATTTTTGGGTCGTTACCCGCTACAACCGCTCGCGCTACTACGCGATGGCCGTTTTGGAGTTTGCGACCGCGCTGCGTCAGGCCCGCGAGATCGCAATGAAAGCGGGGAGCGACGCCACACCTAAATCGCTAAAAAAAACGACCAAATCGAGAGGCCAACAGAACCGCAGCAAGGCCAC
>CAIPGD010000318.1 GCA_903864485.1 uncultured bacterium
AAAGGCGTCGATGCGCGCCTGTTGTGGTACCCGGATGAAAACCACTGGGTGCTCAAGCCGCGCAATAGCAAGGTCTGGTTTCAGGAATTTTTTGACTGGCTCAAGCGTTACGATCCAGCCACCAGCAAGACGACTTAAACCGATTCAAAGGGAGGCTAACCATGTCTTTTGAGGCCATTGATCGATTTGGCGACCGATGCGTTTCGGTCTTTCACCGCCTGACGCTGTTCGCGATCGGGGGGGCGACCGTTTGGGCGGCGGGCGCTAACTTGCTCGATATGGTGACCTCAAAAAGTCATGCCAGCATCCAAGACTTGCTGCTTTTGTTTATCTTTCTCGAAATCGGAGCGATGGTTGGTATCTACTTCAAGACCAACCATATGCCGATCCGGTTCCTGATTTACATTGCCATCACGGCCCTGACGCGCCACATGATTGATCTCGTGACCGAGGTGGGCCAGCATATGGTGGAGATCGCAGTCATTGGTGGAACCACTCTGATGCTTTCGATCAGCGTGTACATCATCCGGATGGCGAGCCATCAGTTCCCGTCCAAGTCGCCGATCGAGATTGGTTGAAGAACGATGAGTCCGAAGGACGCCAAGGTCGAAGAACGGTAAGGTTCTCGCGATTCACTGGACGAAACCGAGGTATCTCCTCACCTCGACAGCTGAGAAAAATTAACGTGGATTTGAATCTTGCAGGACCAAACACTGCCGCTTACGCGCGTCGCAACTTCTTCGGCCGAAGACTGACCGAGGGCGAGGGCTCTGCTTTGGGCTTCTTGGTGACCTGTGGGTTCAAATCGTTGATTGTATGCGCGCTGACAGGCGCGCTGGTCGCATGTTCCGATGCCCCGGCACCTGCTGGCAAAGCCAGTGCTCCGGTGACGGCCAGCCCGGCGTCCAAGCCATCGCCTACTGACCCCGCACAGGCTAACCGACCATCCGACAGAGAGGTGAAACTAAACCCCGAACTCGAGCTCAAGATCAAGGTGCATGAGGTCCGGGAAGAAGCGGTCGCCGAAACCTTGGCGGTTGCAGGTCGTATCGACTTTAATGAGCAGGCCATGGCTCGAATTGGTACTGCTGTCACGGGGCGAGCACTGGAGCTCAAGGCCAGCGTCGGCCAGCGCGTGCGCGCAGGTCAAGTTCTGGCGACGATGAATTCTTCGGAGCTGAGTACGGCGCAGCTCAACTATCTCAAAACGGTTGCGCAAGCCCGCCTCTTGGTGACCTCTGCCGAGCGCGCTCGCCAGCTATATGCGTCGGATGTGATTTCGCTGGCCGAGATGCAACGCCGTGAAAATGCGTCCGAGATCGCCCATGCCGAGGAAAGTGGGGCCGCATCGCAGTTGCAAATTTTGGGAATGAACCCGCAAGCCATCGCCGAACTCCAGCGAACCAATGTGATCAGTCCGGTTAAAACGATCGTCTCGCGAACCGATGGCACCGTGGTCGAGCGCTCGGTCGCGGTTGGTCAGGTTGTACAACCGGCAGACACAATGTTCGTCGTCGCAGACCTGTCGAGGGTCTGGGTCGTGGCTGATGTGCCAGAACAGCAATCCGCTTCGATCCAGCTTGGCCAACAGGTCGAAATCGAAGTGCCATCGCTCGATCGAACGCTGACCGGCCGGATTGTCCATGTGGCCTCGTTCGTGGATCCTCAGACGCGAACGGTCATGGCGCGTTGTGAGCTGGACAATCGAAGCGGGGAGCTCAAGCCCGCCATGCTGGCCAATCTCCTGATCCAGACCAGCCGTCGCCGCGAACTCGTCGTTCCCGCCTCAGGGGTGCTGCGCGAGAACAACCGTGATCATGTTTATGTCCAAAAGTCAGCGGGTGTTTTTGTGCTGACACCGGTTGAATTAGGTCCAGCGGCAGACGGAGATTTGCGACCGGTTCGTTCGGGTTTGTCGCCAGGCCAGAAGATCGTCATCGACGGCGCGTTTCATCTGAATAACGAACGGCTTCGGAACACCCAGTCATGATGGGCGGGCTCATCCGCGCGGCGCTAACGCAGCGCGTCTTGGTGGCTGTTGTCGCGCTGATTTTGGTCATCGCGGGCCTGCAGGCCACCCGCAAGCTCGCGATCGACGCGTTTCCGGATGTCACTAATATTCAGGTCCAGATCGCGACGGATGCCCCGGGCCGATCGCCTGAAGAGGTGGAGCGCTTCATCACGGCACCGATCGAAATCGGTATGACCGGGATCCCGGGTCTGACCGAAATGAGGTCTCTGAACAAGCCCGGTCTGTCGCTCATCACACTCGTTTTCACCGATACCACTAAGGTGTACTTCGCACGCCAGTTAGTGTCCGAGCGCCTGGTTGAAATCCGCGATCGGATGCCAGCTGGAGTGACCCCGGTGCTCGGCCCGGTGAGTACCGGTCTTGGTGAGATTTATCAGTACACGCTAGACAAACCGACCGATGCCGGGCGGGCGCTGACGGTGCAGGAACTGACCGATCGGCGAACGATCCAAGACTGGGTCGTACGGCCCCAACTGCGATCCATTCCCGGCGTGGCCGAGATCAATTCCCAAGGGGGTTACGTTCGCCAGTATCAGGTGATGGTTGATCCCGACCGCTTGCGTCACTTTGGACTGACTGTTCGCCAGGTGTATGAAGCGGTGGCTGCTAACAACGCGAATGCCGGTGGCGGTGTTTTGGCCCAAAACTCAGAACAATTCCTGATTCGCGGCTTGGGTTTGATTCATTCGCTTGAAGACTTTCAGCGGATTGTGATCCGGGCAACCGACGGCGTGCCGGTCTTCCTGCGCCAGGTTGCAGACGTCCAACTCGGCACCCAAGTTCGGGTTGGTTCGGTTATCAAGAATGGAACGACTGAGTCGGTCGGGGCGGTGGTCATGATGATCGCCGGTGGAAACGCCAAGGAGGTCGTCGGCCGGGTCAAGGAGCGAGTCAACCAGATCAATACCAGCGGGATGCTGCCAGACGGCCTGCAGCTCGTGCCCTATTACGATCGATCGGAGCTGATTGATGCCGCAATCTGGACCGTCTCCAAAGTGCTGGCCGAAGGGGTCGTGCTGGTTATTTTGATCTTGTTCTTGTTTTTGGGCGATGTTCGCTCAAGCCTGATTGTCGTCGCCACCCTGATTCTCACGCCGCTCATCACGTTCTTGATCATGAACGCGGTGGGTTTGTCCGCCAATTTGATGAGTCTGGGTGGGCTTGCGATCGCAATTGGGCTGATGGTCGATGGATCTGTGGTGGTCGTTGAAAATGCGTTTTCGCGCCTGTCGCATGCGCCGCCTACCAACGCCGCTGGCCATGCTCAAGCCATTTTTAAAGCGACTACCGAAGTCGCCACGCCGGTCATCTTTGGCGTGGGCATCATCATCCTCGTGTTTCTGCCGCTAATGAGCCTCAAGGGCATGGAGGGCAAAATGTTCGCCCCCCCTCGCCTACACCATCGCGATTGCCCTAGCCGTGTCGTTGGTGCTTTCACTCTCGCTCACGCCAGTGCTCTCGAGCTTCTTGTTGCGCGGTGGGTCCGAGGAAGATACCCGACTTGTCCGTTGGTTGCGCGCGCCTTACCGACCGATGTTGGCCTGGTCTATGGGCCATGCCCGGAAGACCCTGCTTCTGGCGATTACGGCTTTTGGAGCGGCCATCGCTCTGATCCCCTTGCTTGGAACTTCCTTCATTCCGGAAATGCAAGAGGGGTCGATCGTTCCGGGGATCAATCGGGTCCCGAACATCTCGCTCGAAGAGTCGACTCGGATGGAAATGCGTGCAATGCAGTTGATTCAGGAGGTGCCTGGCGTACTGACTTCGGTTTCGTCAGTCGGGCGTGGGGAGTCGCCGGCCGACCCCCAGTCCCAAAACGAATCGACGCCGGTGGTGAGTCTGAAGCCCCGTGATCAGTGGCCCGAGGGCTGGACCCAGGAGACGATTCAGGACGCGATTCGAGACAAGCTCAAGGCGATTCCAGGTGTCAACGTGGTGATGGCTCAGCCAATTTCGGACCGGGTCGATGAAATGGTGACGGGCGTACGCTCGGACGTCGCGATTAAGATTTTTGGCGACGATCTCGACCTCTTGTTGTCGACCGCCAACAACCTGGCTCGGGTGGGTTCTTCAATTACCGGTGCACGCGATATCCGGGTCGAGAAAATCAGTGGTCAACAGTACCTGACGATCGACATTGACCGGGCCGCAATTGCCCGGCATGGCATTAACGTCGCCGATGTGAATGACCTCATCGAGGTCGCGTTGGGCGGTCAACGGGTGACGGATATCTACGAAGGCGAGCGGCGATTTGCGGCTGCGGTTCGAGTCCCCGAGCGCTTCAGAAATAACCCTCAGGCGATTGGCAATCTTTTGCTGACGACGCCGGGGCGTGCGCAAATCCCACTCGAAAGTATTGCCCGCATTGAGGTTCGAGAGGGGCCTGCGCAGATCTCTCGCGAATTGGGACGTCGCCGGATCGTCGTTGGCATGAACGTCCATGGCCGCGATCTCGGGGGGTTCGTCCACGAACTTCAAACCAAGGTCGCG
>CAIPGD010000319.1 GCA_903864485.1 uncultured bacterium
GATGACTTCTGCTAGGTGCTCGGCCCGCCCGGCGAATAACAACAAGCATTCCGTTGCAGGGGTCATGCTTGCATTGAGCAAGAGCGAGCGAATCTGATCGCCCAAAGGCGTGCCCCCGGGCTCGCGTGTGGTCACCACCTCAATTCCTTGGTCGCTGAGATAGCTGGCCGCCCAGTTAATGTGACTCGATTTTCCTGCTCCGTCGATCCCCTCCAGTGTCAAGAATTGACCTAACCGAGCGCGGGTGGTGGGGACCGTGGTTTTATTCGCGTCCATCTGGATTCCATCAAGGCGATTCTTGGCGACGCTGCCACCGCCGCACGGCTTGGTTGTGCGCGTCGAGGCTCTCGTTAAATTCACTTGACCCATCGCCGCGCGCGACGAAATACAGCGCGTTTGTCTGGGCTGGAGCAATGCTGGCATCCAACGACGCGCGGCTTGGCATTGCAATCGGAGTGAGTGGAAGCCCCGCTCGGGTGTAGGTATTCCATGGGGAGTCCGCACGCAGATCAGATCGGCGCAAGTCGCCATCAAACCGTTCGCCCAAACCGTAGATCGTGGTGGGGTCGCTCTGCAAGCGCATTCCGGTGCGCAGTCGGTTTGTAAACACGGCAGCCACCTTGGAGCGGTCCTCTTCGCGTCCGGTCTCCTTCTCGACAATCGATGCGAGCACCAACAAATCGAGTGGTTTAGCCAGCGGTAGATGATCGCCCCGCCTCTCCCAGGCGCTTCGCAACAGCGTTGTCTGCCGACGATAGGCCCGCCCCAAGATCTCGATATCGCTCGCGCCTGGGTAAAAGAGGTAATAGTCCGGTGCAAACCAACCCTCGGCAAACGCCTGTGTCGCACCAATGGACTTCAAGATTTCGGCATCCGACAACTCTGCGGTGCGATGCTGCAAATCAGGATGGCGGTTTAGTGCGAGGCGCAGCTGACGAAAATTCCAGCCCTCGATGATGCGAAGCTCGCGCTGCTGCGGGTCGTTACGAACTAGCTTGTTGAGCAGGCCCGACATTGAGATTGGTGCCCTGATCTCGTAGCACCCCGACTTGATCGAGCGGGCGTCGCCACGGAGTCTCAGTGCCCAGCGTATCGATTGGGGGGGGGCTGAGAGGCCTTGCTCTTGAAGACTAGCGCCCAATTTGGCAGGTAGCGTTCCAGGTTCGATGATGACTTCAAGGGAGGGAGTTCGCAAAGTCAACGGCCACCAGCGGTAGCAAGCCCAAACGGCGGCACTTGCAGCGATCGCAAAAAACGCTGCCATCCGGACGATACGGACTCCGAGCCTCAGGCCATTTAAGAACAAATTACCTTCCACGAATTAACGTCGTTCCCCGTCTGTCCCTGACCAACATCCTTCCCAACTGACGCGTTGCCTATGATACTTGGGGCCATGTTCGAATGCCGATTGGAGCCCTGCAATGACTTTGCCCCCTGGCCCCGCCCGTGATCCTGCGGCGCCCCACCCTTCCGTAGATCATTACGTCGATCTGGCCCAGTCGATTGGTGCGCAACTCACCCCTAGATGCGCCGGACCTGAGATTCAGTTGAATCAAATTCAACTGACGCGCCCCGTAACGGACGCTGGTTTTTACAGTGCATTGCCCGACTTTTCGGTCCTCTGTGTCAGCGGACCGGATGCGGTTGCTTTTCTGCACTCACAGGTCACCAATGATCTTGCCGTGCTCGCCGATCAGAGCGCTCAACTCAATGGCTACTGCACGCCCAAGGGGCGGTTGCTGGCGACCGCCATCACCTGGCGGCTAGCAGATTCGATTCGACTGCTCGTACCAAGTCCTGAGGCCATGAGCCTAGCGTCGCGCCTTCGAAAGTACGTCATGCGGGCGAAAGTCAGCATTGCGCTCGAGGAGCAAGTTGCGGTGATCGGCATCGCACAGTCCGGCGGTGACGTATTAGCTGAATTAGGGATGCATTCTCCATCCCCGATGCGCGCGTCAGTCTCGGGCGATCGGGCCGCGGTAGGTTTAGAACCCGTTTTGGTCGAAGGGCGGAAATTGGCCCGTCAGCTTTTGCTGCTGCGGGGTACGGAGTTGTCTGAGGTCTGGAAAACCTTGGGGCAATTTCTATCGCCTGCCTCGACGTCGGATTGGAGATGGCTAGAAGTACTCTCTGGACAACCGAGGATTGTTGGTGGAGCCGTTGAGCAGTTTGTCCCCCAGATGATCAACCTTGAGCGGGTTGACGGAGTCAACTTCAAAAAAGGGTGCTACCCGGGACAGGAAGTCGTCGCACGCAGTCAGTACCTTGGCAAGCTCAAGCGCCGGATGTTTTTGGCAACAACACCCGGGGCTGAATGCTTGCCAGGCAGCGATGTGTTCGCGACGGGACAGACTGAGCCCGTTGGTCAGGTTGTTCTCGGGGCGCCAGTCCCTCAACACAACGGCCCACTCCCAAACACGACGCAAGTGGTTTTGTTTGAAGCCTCCCGAGAAATCGTTGACGAGAACCTTGATCAAGCTGGCCTGCATCTGGAGGGTCCGGGTGGTCGCGTGCTGTCCGGGCTCGCCCTCCCCTATGCGCTCTGAAGCCGAACAAGCGGGGCAACCGGTTCAACCTGTTCAACCGGTTCAACTGTTTCTCTGGTTCCTGGCGGCATCTGAGCATGACGAAGCCGTCCAGCGTGCATTGAAACTGGCATCGGAACGATTGGTAGCCGAGTCACCGATGGCTTTATCGACCGCCCCAGTCCACTACCAACGCATTCCAGCGATTGAGATCAACAACCCTGCTAGCGATCGTGTGAGTACCTGGATGGACGTACATCCGCCGATTCCGTATTCACAGTCCCCCGCCTATCTAGCGTTGGTGGAGCAAATCGCACGAGAAACGGGACTCACCGACTGGGTAAGAGGCGAATATCATGCCGAGTGGTTTTTATGTGCCTGATTGCGTTGGCTTGGCAGTCAAACGCGAATTGGCCACTCATCATCGCTGCGAATCGCGACGAATTTTTTCAGCGTGAGACCCGCGCCGCTCGTTGGTGGACGAGTGATCCACGAATTCTCGCAGGTCAGGACCTCGAAGCAGGTGGCACCTGGATGGGTGTGACGCGGGATGGCCGCTTTGCCGCGTTGACAAATATCCGTCAACCTGGCGCAGAACCGGCCCGACGCTCGCGGGGTGAACTCGTTGCGTCCTGGCTTGGTGGACGGCGTGACAGCACAGCAATGGCGGCGGCAGAAATCGCGTTTAAGTGCGGAAAAGAATATGGCGGCTTTCACCTGCTGCTTGGCGTAGTCGCCGACCCCGATCTCTCAGACCGTTCGAGCGCCACCGGCTCCTCACTCGTTTGGACTTGCAACCGGGAAGGCGGCGAGCCGCGCGCCCTCGGACCAGGAATCTGGGCATGGTCCAATGGAGGCCCCGGTCACGAGTGGCCAAAGACGCAACGATTGATATCGGCGCTTACCGCTTCGGCTAACGGCTCAAACTTTGACGCGGAAACGCAGACTTGGCTGCTAGAAGCGCTGGCGGATACAACGCCGGCGCCAGACGAACGATTGCCCGAAACCGGAATTGGTCTCGAGCGCGAGCGCGAGCTCTCATCGCCATTCATTCCTGCTCAACGCCTGTCTTCGGGGGCTTTGTACGGCACCCGCGCCTCCACGATCGTCCGCGTTGCGAAGAACCAATCCCTGCACTGGCTCGAGCGCAGTTTCGTCCCAGATGGGAGTTACATCGACCGGTCGGAAACGTTTCCGATTCAGTCGCTTGGAGCGCCTAGCTGACGAAAGAACTTAAAAGTCCCGCTGGATTTTGCTGCCAGTTGTTCATCGTCTCCAAACAATTCAGCTTCACAAAAGGCCATTGTTGCAGTCGTGTGGAGGCAAACGCCACGGACTTCGATGAGACCCCTCGCGGGCCGCAAAAAACTCGTTTTCATCTCAATCGTTACGTTGCCGCCTGTCCCCAGATCAGTTCGCAGAGATCGCCCGGCGCTAGCCATCGCGACATCCAGAAGGGTCATGACGACTCCGCCATGGACGACGCCCCAAGAGTTCAGGTGACGCAATTCGGTTTTAAGGCGAATCACGGAACGCCCCGACTCCGCGGAAATCAGGTGGATCCCGAGGTCTTCGACGAAAGGAATGGAAATTGGAAAACCGTTGGCTGCACTCATAGTCCTACTCGTGATCAATCAGGTGGCGGTCGACTGGAGATCCTTGAATTGTTCACGTAGTCGGTTCTTCAGCATTTTCCCGGTCGCGCCCAGGGGAATTGACTCGACGAATTGCACATCGTCAGGAACCCACCAGCGCGGCACTTTGCCGTCAAAAAATTGCAGTAGCTCACCGCGCTCAAGCGCAATTCCTGGCTTTGGCACCACCACCAAGAGAGGACGCTCATCCCATTTTGGGTGCGGGATGCCGATCACCGCTGCCATCGCCACGCCAGGATGTGCGACCGCGAGATTCTCCAGGTCGACCGAACTGATCCATTCGCCACCGCTCTTGATCACATCCTTGCTACGGTCGGTGATCTGGAGATAACCATCAGAGTCAATGGTTGCTACATCACCGGTTGGAAACCACCCCTCCCCTTGAGCGTCGAAAGTCAGAGGATTACCGCCAGCGGATTTGAAGTACGACTCAATCACCCAAGGCCCCCGGGCCTGGAGATGGCCCTGAGATGAGCCATCCCAAGGCAAGTCCTCGCCAGCATCATTAACGACTCTGAGATCCACCCCGAAAAATGCATGGCCCTGCTTTTCGAGCCGGCGTTGTTGAGCCTCGAGCGGTTCGGAGAGGTGTTTGTTTTGGAGGGCGCAGACGGATCCCAGCGGCGAAAGCTCGGTCATCCCCCAAGCATGAAGTACCTCGACACCATACCGCTCACGAAACGCCCGGATCATCGAGGGTGGGCAAGCTGAACCGCCAATGACGGTGCGTTTCAGACTGGTGAATCGCAGTTGGTGGCTCTCGAGGTGGTTCAGCAGCCCGAACCAGATGGTTGGCACGCCTCCCGAAAATGTTACTTGCTCGGATTCAAAGAGCTCGTAAAGCGAGCGTCCATCAAGGTTTGGGCCAGGAAACACAAGCTTGGCACCGACCAGCGCAGCAGCGTAGGGGATGCCCCAGGCGTTGACATGGAACATGGGCACCACCGGCAGAATGCAATCCCGCGCCGAAAACCCAAACGCATCCGGTAGGCAAGAGGCGTAAGCATGAAGAATCGTTGAACGATGGCTATACAGAACCCCTTTAGGGTCACCCGTTGTTCCGGAGGTGTAGCAAAGTCCTGATGCCCGCTGTTCGTCAAACTGGGGCCAATTCCATTGATCCGAACCGGATTGAATCAGGTCCTCATAGGCGATCAGGTTTGGAATACCCGTGCTAATCCCGGCTTCATTCGACAGCAGGGTTCGGTCGCACAACGCGATCCAGGTCTTGACCGAGGGACACCGACTGGCGATCGAGCGAACGATGGGCAGGAAGGTGAGATCGAACACGACGGCTACATTTTCGGCGTGACCAATCATCCACGCGATCTGATCGGGATGGAGGCGTGGATTGATCGTGTGCGTGATCGCGCCCATGCCCGAGACACCATAGTAGGTCTCGAGATGACGGTAGCCATTCCAGGCTAGCGTCCCGATTCGATCGCCCCGCTCGATCCCGATCGACTCCAGGGCGCTCGCGAGTTGCCCCGCACGATCAGCACAGTCGGCCCAGGTGTAGCGATGAATATCGCCCTCGACCCGGCGGGAAACCACCTCAACGTGCCCGTGGTGCCGCGCGGCGTGCCGCAAGATCGACGAGATCAGTAGCGGCATCGTCATCATTTGTCCAAGCATTGGTGTCCCCTGGCGATCAATTTAATGTTTTCTGAGGCCCTATTCTCGCTTGCGATTAAACTGAACGCCATCACTGTTAGTCGTTCACCCTTCGGTCCGACAACCCTGTAGTCCGACCGCGCTCAACGAGTCGTCACGGTCAGTCGCGCTTGCGATCAATCAACGGAATCTTTATGGCTTCACCCATCCGTATCGAACACCCGGACGCTTTTTGGCGAAGCCGGCTGACGTCCACTGAGTATGCCGTCACACGACGCGGAGCGACCGAACCAGCCTTCACCGGGCGATATTGCGACCATAAGGAGCCCGGCACGTACCACTGCGTTTGTTGTGGATCCGATTTGTTCGTCTCCGACCACAAGTTCGACTCTCGAAGCGGTTGGCCGAGCTGGTGGAAGCCGCTCGAGACATCCCAGATCTCGGAGCGTGTCGATACTGCTCACGGAATGATCCGCACGGAGATCTTGTGCGCTTCGTGTGACGCGCACCTCGGGCATGTCTTCCCGGACGGTCCCAAACCAACCGGGTTGCGCTATTGCGTTAATTCCGCCGCGCTAAGGTTTGAACCCGCAAACCCTGAGAAGACTCCATGAACTTTCTCGTGGATTTTCTGCCAATCGTCGTCTTTTACGTCACCTACAAGTTCGTCAACCTGTATTTCGCAACCGGAGTTGCGATCGCAATGACGGTTGTCATGCTCGCGTGGATGAAATTGACCGGGAGGCGAATCGAGCCAATGCGCTGGGCATCGCTGGTCATCATCGTGGTTTTTGGGGGCGCAACTCTCCTTTTCCAAGATGAGACCTTCATTAAGTGGAAACCAACGGTGCTGTACGGGCTGTTCGTGATTTTGCTGGTTGGCGCCCGATTGCGCGGCAGTAATGCGCTGGCGGGCATGATGAGGAATCAACTCACACTGCCCGATGCAGTCTGGAACCGACTCAGTGCCATGTGGGTCGGGTTCTTTTGCCTGATGGCGGCGTTGAACCTGCTAATTGCCTACCGCTTTGACACAGAAACCTGGGTCAACTTCAAGCTTTTTGGGGCAACGGGCTTAACGGTCATTAACGTCCTGCTGCAAGCGGTTTACGTCAATCGCCACCTCCAACAGGGCACCATTGTTTCTGATGAACCTCCAATCCCTAAGGTCGCCGATGCGTCCAACCCTTGACGAAATTCGCGCACGTCTGCGCGCCGGGTTTCCCGATGCGACGGCCCTCGAAGTTCATGACGACAGTGCGGCCCATGCTGGACACGCCGGCTCGAAGGACGGCGCTGGGCACTTTAGAGTCCTGATTACCTCGAGTCGGTTTGAGAATCTGCGGCCGGTGGCACGACATCGGCTTGTGTATGATTGCGTCGCGGACTGGATGCCGCACCGAATTCACGCTCTGTCTCTGACTGCAACGACCGCTCCAATCGGGACTAACGACCCATCGGTGGGCCGTTGATGTCAAATCCTCCGCTCAATCTGGAACGTATCAATGCTCTCTTTGCTTCCCGTTAAAGGCCGCGCTGTTGCTTCTCTCGTCGTCGCATCAGCCTTTGTCATTGGTGTTGGTATTTCGACTCCAACGTTGGCGCAAAATGCTGTGGTCGTTAACGGCAAGGCCATCCCCAAAGCCAAGCTCGATGAGTTTCTAAAGGCGCTGGCCGCCCAAGGCCGAGCGACCACCCCAGAACTGCGTGAGATGGTCCGCGAAGAATTAATCGCCCGCCAACTCTTTCTCGAAGAGGCAGAGCGTAAGGCACTCTTCAAAAATAGCGATATCAAGCAGCAGCTAGAGGCGTCCCGCGAAGATATCCTGATTCGCGCCCTAATCCGCGATCAGATCAAAAGCCATCCGGTCAAAGACGCCGACGTTCAGGCCGAGTACGACAAACTGTCCAAAGCCCAAAGCGGCGAAAAGGAATTCAAGGCGCGCCACATCCTTGTGGAAGCCGAAGACACCGCAAAGAAGCTTATTGCGGAGATCAAAGCCGGGGCGAAGTTTGAAGATCTGGCCAAACAGTCTAAAGATCCTGGTAGCGCAGCCAACGGTGGTGACCTTGACTGGAACCCGCCCGGAACCTTTGTGAAGGAATTTGGCGAAGCCATGAGCAAGCTGGAGAAAGGTCAGCTCACCGAGCAACCGGTCAAGACCCAGTTCGGATGGCACGTGATTCGAGTCGATGACATCCGGACCATGGCTCCGCCGCCACTCGATCAACTCAAACCACAGCTCCAGCAAGAACTCGAGCGCCGCAAGATTCAGCAGCTCCAGAAAGATTTGCGTGCCAAGGCCAAAATCGAATAACGCGATCGCGCCGCGCTCACTTTCCAAGCACCGATTCCCTTCGAACCCCTAGGAGTAAGCATGAGCGAGAAACCCCAGCCCGCAGATCAGACGTTTGAAGACGAGGTCCTGAGCTCGATCGAGGAAGAGCTTCCTGAGCTTGTAAAAATGGTGGTGGTCGGCATGGATCGTGATGGCGACGTCATCGTGCTTGGCTTTGACCGCAAAGACGAAGATGGACTCCTCGACGAAATCGGCGTTTTCCGCCTGCTCGGACAGGGAATTACGGGAATGTCTGACATCATCGAACAGGATGATGCGGAGCCAACCGAGGGCGAATAGTCTTTGTTTTGACGGGGTTAGCGCTCGATGATTCGGACGGAAGTCCCTGGCGCGACCTCGTCAAATAATTCGGCGAGATCCGTATTTTTCATCCGAACACACCCGATTGAGCCGGGTGTTCCCATCGCGACCCGATCAGGGCTGCCATGGATGTAGATGTAGCGGCGCATGGTGTCGACGGTGCCCCATCGATTGAATCCGGGTTCAGTCCCACTGAGCCAAAGAATCCGGGTCAATATCCAGTCCCGCTTCGGAAACGCCAGGTCGAGTTCGGGCGACCAAATTTCGCCAGTTGGACGCCGCCCAACAAACACGGAATTGAGGGGCATCCCTGCGCCGATTTTAGCGCGCACTTGATGCTCGCCGCGCGGCGTCTTAAAGCTCCCTATTAGTTCACCAGCTCCGTTCGCACCCGTCGAAACGGACCAACGAGACAACAAACGACCCTCGTCGCAAAGATCAAGCTGCTGCCGAGCAAGATTGATCAGGATCGTCCTCATCAAGATTCGCCTTATAAATGCGGGATTTTTGGAGACGTCGAGCAGCAAAAAAATCAGCGAGAAGGTGGGCCGATTCAGGTGCCATGACGCCTGAAACAACCTGAGTGTGGTGATTGAGCTTTGGCTCGCCAAACAAATCAACGACGCTGCCGCACGCACCCGTCTTGGCATCAGAGGCGCCAAATACCAGCCGCTGAATTCGAGCGTGCTGAATCGCACCGGCGCACATGGCACAGGGCTCAAGCGTCACATAGATTTCGCATTCCGTGAGGCGGTAGTTGCCCAGATGTTTACCTGCGGCCCGGATCGCAGCGATTTCGGCATGTGCGCTGGGGTCCTGGTTGCCAATGGGCGCATTGTGACCAACCCCGACCAATTCCCCCCGTCTGACGATCACCGCACCGACTGGCACCTCACCCGCGCGCGCGGCTAGGTCAGCTTGTGCGAGTGCCAAACGCATCCAGTCCGGATCGGACTGGGCCGCATCGACTTTACTTTGCAAGCTTCGGCTTCTTCGAGTGTTTCTTGGAGTGATGTGCGGCGAGTGCGCCTTTCTTGAGGCCGGAATGTTTGGCCTTTGCCGAGTTCTTTTTCGCCGAATGATGAGCGGCATGATCTGCTGAACGGGAGGCAGAACGGCGAGACGTCTTGGCGACCTTTGTGGCCGGGGCCTCCGAAGCGGGCGAGGCGTTGGCCTGAACTGCACTCGAAGCGGCCGGTGCGGGAATCGGTGCTGGGATCGGTGCCGGCGTTGGCGTCGGAGCAACGAGGGGCGCCGGTGTTGGCGTTGGCGTTGGGGTGGATGATGGCTTGGTGGCGGCTGGAGTTTGGCTGAACGCTGATGCGCAAAGAACAGCCAAAAGTGCAGACAGTGAGATGGACTTCAACATGGGGCCGCCAACTTCAAGAATACAAACCAGCAGAGTACGCTTTTTTAAAGCGGGTCACCGCACAAATGCGCCGGGGGGTGGTGGCGGTGGCATGCCGGGCGGTGGTGGTGGCGGTGGCGGCAAGCCTGCTGGTGGTGGAAGCATGGGCCCATTGTTGGCTGGAACAACGAGCGTTGTGGTCCTTGTTTCGGTCGCCATCACGGGTTGATTCTGTGGAAGCGATCGAACAGCACCGACGACTGGCACGCGTTGTCCACGCCCATACATGCATTGAATGTAAGCATGATCGTAACTGCGTTGGCTGCCGTAGACACCGGACCTCGCAGCGGCGGAGCCAGCCATCGTTCCGAACAGCAGCCCGGTTCCTGCTCCAACGCCGGCACCTTGATTCCCGCCGATCGCCGCCCCTGCCACCGCGCCAATCACGGTGCCCAACGCAGCATTTCGCACAGCATTATCATTGGCCGCCTGATTCGGGCCGGCGCCGCCGACCTGAGCACTGGCATAACGCCGGCACAGGTCGTCATCTACTCGAAACTCATCAAAGCTCTTTCCGGTGCCTGGCAACGCCAGTACGCTGGGACCCGCAGGCAAACTCGCGCAACCTGCCGCCAAAAGAGCAGCCCCGACAACCGCGATCCATCTCAATTGAAGCTTCACGATCTTAGTATCCTGCAGAAAGAAAACGTCTACTGATTTTCCACTTGCGGCGAAATCCCTTGCGGAGCAACAAGCTGTGGTGGAACCGCTTGTGGTGCAAACACCTGAGGGGAAACAAGTTGCCAGGGACTGGCGCACTGCGCCACAGTCGGGTAATACGCCTGAGAGTCGGAGCAGTAGAACCACCACTGCCCCGGGGGCCGGGCTGGAATCGCTGGGGGATTATTTTCGATATAGACCGGCGGTGTGGAAGGCATCACAACCGCTGGCGGGTAGTAGCCTGGGTAGTAAGGGGGGTAGTAATAACTGGGCGGATAAAAGCCGGGCGCATACAGTGGGCCACCAAGGTAAATCCCGAAATGGGCCCTGCCGCCACCATGACGACCGTAGCGCTGCGCGAGTGCCGCGTCAGCAACCAACATGCTTGAGACCGCCAGGACCACACAGACGAAACTCTTCATGCGATTCACGATGGCACTCTCCATAAAGCAGATGCTTCTGAGTGTATCAACGGTATGACGGACCGGGCGGCGCAATTTGTTTCGAAAGGTAACTAGCCGCGGACTTCATTGACTCACGTCAGGCTGGCCAACCAAGCTTCCAGACCAGTCACAACGCCCTGCGCAAATCGTTCAAAGACGGGTTCCACCACGAAACCAAGGTGCGGAGTCATCAGTAGGCGAGGCGTGTCGCGCAACGGGTCGTCAGCCGGCAGTGGTTCCTGATCAAAGACGTCCAATGCGGCCATCCCGATGCTCCCCCTCCGCAGTGCATCGGCCAGGGCCGGCATGTCAACCAAGGCCGAGCGAGAGGTGTTGACCAGCAAACTGTCGGGCCGCATTTGCGCTAGTCGTTCGGCATTGATCAATTGCCGGGTTGACGCGGACGGGACCAAATGAAGGCTCACCACCTTGGCGCGGGCCAGCAAGGTCTCAAGGGAAACCGAGTGCGCGCCATGGGCAGCGGCGCGCTCGGCGCTCATATTAGGACTCCAGGTCAGGATCTCCATGCCCAATGCTTTCCCAACTGACGCCACCCGTCGACCAATTTCCCCCAGGCCCACGAGGCCAAGTACCTCGCCATAAAGCACGCCTGGTAACGATTGTGGCCGGGGAAACCGCCAATGGCCCTCATGTACCAACGTGCTGTATTCGGCAAGCTGGCGACTGGCTGCGAGAATCAGCGCCCAGGTGAGCTCGGTGGTGCTTTCTTTGGAAGGCCCCCAATCGGTATGACTGACAGGGATACTGCGCTCGGCTAAAGCGGCGAGGTCGAGGGTGGCGTTGCGCGAGCCTGTGAAAACCACGAAACGTAATTTAGGCAAACGCGCGATCGTTGCCGCGTCCAGCGGTGTGCGATCACGAACCAGAACCAAGGCGTCGGCCTGCTCGGCTGCGGCCAGCAGGTCTGCACCCTCAAGGTGCTGATGATAAAAACGAATGTCAGCCACCGCCTCGATTGCATGCCAATTACCGAGCCGGTAGAGGGCCCGCTCGAGGTCGCCAAAAACAACAATTTGAGGTCGGGCCCCAGGGTTTTGCATGATCAGCGCGAGCTCGAAGACATGGGTGTCGCTAATCTCGTAAGGTCCCTCAAATCGGACGCATCGCCGATGACCCAGGCCGACTGGATCAGATCGTGAGTCTGCTGCGGACCGAGTACCGGGTCTGATAAGCCTTGGAATTTGCCGTCCAACTGCGCATCGGTCATCGGGTTCTGAATCGAACCAATGGCATGCTCGACCCGAACGTGCACCTGTCTGCCGTCAATCAGTTTGGCGGTCAGTTCGACCGCCGATTCTTCGATCGTATCGTCCACCGTTGCATGCACTTTGCGACGCAGCGCCACCATGTCTGGTCGCGTCACCACCTCATCTGAAAACTCTTCTTCGGTCGCCTGACCAAAAGTCAGGCCGGCAGCGCAACCGTGATAAACGCTGAATTTGGCTTGTAACCCGTCGACGGGTTCTTTCTTGCCGGTGAGTTCCAGCACCAGGGAGTGCACCTTGAGCTCGAGGGTGGCAATCTGCTCGGGTGCGATACCCTGCGCACGCAATTGCGCGCAGCCATCAATGCTCGGATGGATGACAATTCCACAAGCAAAGGGCTTAAAGGTATTCAGAACAATCTCAAACGTCTTACCAAGACCCTCGGTGATTTCGGACCAATCGTTCTTGGTCGAAATGGTTTGCATCATCCCGCGCGGCGCCTCCAGGGCTCGTGGGCTCGCAGTAAAACCTTGTTGTGCTAGCAGTGCCGACATCAGTCCAGCTCGCGCAGCGCCGCCAGGATGAAACGGTTTTGTCATGCTGCCAAATTGCTCACGCACGCCGACCGGTTGTGACGCGGCGATCCCCAACGCCATTGCGGTCTGATCGACGTTTAAACCCAGCAATCGGGCACAGCCCGCCGCTGCACCGACCGTGCCAGTTGAGCCCGTAATGTGCCAGCCTCGATCGTAGTGATCGGGGTACATGGCATTGCCAATGCGGCATGAAACATCAATGCCAAGCACCAGGGCATCGATTAGGGAGCGGCCACTTGCGCCCTTGTATTCAGCCAACGCCAGCAAAGCGGACGCGACGGGACCGGCCGGGTGAATAATGGTTTTGAGGTGCGTGTCGTCAAAGTCGAAGGTGTGAGAGCTGATTCCATTGATTAACGCAGCGGAGGCCATATCCACCTTCTCCGACCGACCCAGGATGCTTGCCTGGGGCGCTGGTTCAAGCATTTGAACCGCCGCCAGCGCGGCCTGAACGGACTCGTGGTTTGCGGCACCGACCGCACAACCCAGCCAGTTCAGGAAGGTCCGGTGGGCTGCATGGTCGACCTCGTCGGACCAGCCCCGAGATGGATAAGTCGCGACAAATTCTGCCAATAACCGCGTGATTGGAGGTGCATGGTGGTCTGCTGGGACCTGAGTGTTACGTGCCATAAAAACTCTTTCAGCCCTCTAGTTGGATATTTCGATCTTTAACGAGTTGGGTCCAGCGAGCGATATCCGCTTTGATGAATTTCCCAAAAGCCTCGGGCGTCATCGGACGCGGCTCGATCGCTTCGATGGCGAGCTTATCTGCCATATCCGGCGCCTGCAGGGTCAAAACAAGGGTGTCGCTCAGAGTCTTCACAACATCGGCAGGCAACCCAGCCGGTCCGACGACGCCGTACCACTGTTGGGCATCGAAGCCCCTGAAACCCGACTCTTCGAGGGTCGGAACTTCCTTAAGCAGCGGGTGACGGTTTTGCCCGGTAATGGCAAGTGGCCTAGCTCGTCCCGAGCGGATATGGGGCATGGCGGCCGCGAGCCCCGGGAACATTGCCTGAGTCTGACCACCGATGAGGTCGTTGAATGCAGGCGCAATCCCGCGGTAGGGTATGTGGACCATAAACGAGCCCACCTGTTGCTTGAACAACTCCATGGTCAGATGTGTCAGCGAGCCCTGGCCAGCAGATCCATAGCTAAGTCTGCCGGGGTTCTTTCGAACGTACTCCAGGAATTCCTTGAGTGTCCTCGCAGAAAGGTTCGAATTAATCACCAGAACGTTCGGCGTGCCGCCAATCATCCCAACCGGAGTGAAATCCTTGATTGGGTCATACGGAAGAACGCGGGTCGCTGGACTTGTCCCATGGGTGGCCACATAACCCTGTAGCAGGGTGTAGCCATCGGCGGGGGCTCGGATGGCTGCCTGACAGGCCAAGACTCCGCCGCCGCCGCCAATGTTGTCCACGACAAAGACCTGTTTCAGCGCCCGCCCCCAACGTTCCGTCACCGTACGACCAACCAGGTCACTTCCACCGCCAACCGCGACCGGAACAATGTACCGAAGCGTTTTGGTCGGAAACCCAGGCTCTGCAAGTGCGCGCTGGACCGGCAAGGCAACCGCGGCGGCTGCCTGCAAAAGAGTTCTACGCTTCATCTGATGAGACCCAAATTTATTCCCACTCGATCGTCGCCGGCGGCTTGCCGCAGATGTCATAAACCACCCGGTTAATGCCCCGCACTTCATTGATGATCCGGTTCGACACCCGGCCCAACAGGGCATGAGGCAGGTGCGCCCAATGGGCGGTCATAAAATCCGTGGTCTGAACCGCTCGCAGGGCGACCACCCATTCGTAGGTGCGGCCGTCGCCCATGACACCGACCGATTTCACCGGCAAAAACACTGCAAATGCCTGGCTTGTGAGGTCATACCAACTCTGTCCAACCTGAGCCTCCTCACAGAGTCCGGCCAGGTGATCTTGGTCCGTCGCCTTGGTATTTTTCAGTTCCTCGAGAAAGATAGCGTCGGCCCGTCGCAACAGATCGGCGAATTCAGCCTGAACTGGACCGAGAATCCGCACGCCCAAACCCGGCCCGGGGAATGGGTGACGGTGGATCATTGAAGCCGGCAGTCCTAGTGCAAGACCGAGCGCGCGAACCTCGTCCTTGAAAAGATCCCGCAGGGGCTCCAGCAATTTGAGATTGAGCGTTTCGGGCAATCCACCGACGTTGTGGTGACTTTTGATTTTTGCAGCATTCTTATTCTTGCCACCGGCCGATTCGATGACGTCGGGGTAAATGGTGCCCTGCGCCAACCACTTGGCTCTGACCGGTAGGCGATTTGCCTCGGTCTGGAAAACCTCAACAAACTCTGCTCCGATGATTCGACGCTTCTGTTCGGGGTCCGAAACACCTCGTAGCTTGCTCAAAAAACTCTCAGAGGCGTCGACGTGGACGACCTTAACGCCAAGATGTTCGGCGAATATCGACATTACCTGGGCGCCCTCGCCCATCCGAAGTAAGCCGTGATCAACGAAAACGCAGGTGAGCTGGTCACCGATTGCCCGATGAATCAAGGCGGCGGCCACAGACGAATCAACGCCGCCCGATAAACCTAAGATGACGTGCTCGCTACCCACCTGACGACGGATCAAGTCGACGGCCTCGTCAATGTGCGACGCCATCTGCCAGTCCCCTGCGCAGCCGCATATCTCGCGTACAAAACGCGTGAGAATGGCCGCTCCATGGCGCGTATGGGTCACTTCGGGGTGGAATTGCACGCCATAGAAGTGCCGTGTCTCATCAGCCATCCCAGCGATCGGGCACGAAGCGGTCGACGCCATCAGCCGAAAGCCTTCTGGCAACGCAATGACCTTGTCACCGTGGCTCATCCAGACATCAAGCAGGCCGTGCCCTGCTTCGTTGGTCCGATCCTGGAATCCCTCAAGAAGTAGGGTATGCCCCCGAGCGCGCACTTCGGCTGAACCAAATTCCCGGGTTGGACTGCTCTCGACGCGTCCCCCCAGTTGAGTGGCCATTAACTGCATGCCGTAGCAGATCCCGAGCACTGGTACGCCAAGCTTGAACACGGTTTCTGAGACCGTTAAGGACGCGGAATCGGTCGTCGACGCGGGGCTACCCGAAAGGACGACGCCCTGTGCGCCGAACCCTCGAAGGAAGGCTTCGGAAACGTCGTGAGGGTGAATCTCGCAGTAAACCTGCGCCTCGCGGACCCGTCGCGCAATCAGCTGAGTGACTTGCGACCCAAAATCAAGAATCAATATCCGTTGGTGCGCCACGCAAGATTTCTCCAGTCGAATCAGTCGGCCCGATAGTTCGGTGCTTCTTTAGTGATCTGAACGTCATGTACGTGGCTCTCACGAATGCCCGCCGCGGTAATTTCGACAAATTGGCTTTGGGTCCGCATTTCGTCGATACCGGCACATCCGCAATAGCCCATCGAGGCCCGCAGGCCGCCGCAGAGCTGAAATAAGATTGCAGCCAGTCCGCCCTTGTAGGGCACGCGCCCTTCGATCCCCTCTGGAACCAGCTTATCGACTCCCGTCGAAGCATCCTGGAAATAGCGATCGGCCGCGCCCTGCTGCATCGCACCGATTGAACCCATTCCGCGGTAGCTTTTGTAGGAACGCCCCTGATACAAGATCACCTCGCCCGGTGCTTCTTCCGTGCCAGCGAACATCGAGCCCATCATGACCGAGGAGGCACCTGCGGCGATCGCTTTTGCAACGTCGCCGGAGTATCGAATACCGCCATCGGCAACCGCAGGAATGCCGAGTGATTCAAGCGCGCTGGCAACCTCGGCGATCGCTGTAATCTGCGGCACACCGACGCCCGCAACCACCCTTGTTGTGCAGATCGAGCCGGGGCCAATCCCGACCTTGACGGCGTCTGCTCCAGCCTCAGCAAGTGCCAGCGCTGCAGCAGCCGTGGCGATATTGCCGGCAATGATGTCGACCTGTGGATAGGCTGATTTCATCTGGCGGACTTGTTCGAGTACGCCGAGGGTATGTCCGTGGGCGGTATCTACGACGATGACATCTACGCCCGCCGCGACCAGACGAGCCACCCGCTCAGAAGAATCCCCACCGACCCCAACTGCGGCACCAACCCGCAATTTGCCGGCGGAGTCCTTGCACGCGTGAGGGTGTTCCGTCGCCTTCAAGATATCTTTGACGGTAATTAGACCCTTCAGGTGAAACTCCGCATCGACAACCAGTACACGCTCCAAACGATGACGGTGCATGAGCGTCTGTGCCTGATCGAGGCCTGTTCCTTCAGGGACAGTAACCAGTCGGGCCCGAGGCGTCATGATGTCGCGCACAGGGATATCGAGCCGTTGTTCAAACCTTAGATCGCGGTTCGTCACGATGCCAACGACACGTCCGTCATCAATCACGGGCAGGCCCGAAATCCGGTAATGCTGGGTCAATGCGACCACATCTCGAACCGACATGGTTGGCGGGACCGTAATTGGGTCCGAGACGATCCCCGATTCAAAGCGTTTGACTCGCGCCACCTCGTTGGCCTGGGCCTCGGGTGAGAGATTCTTGTGAACGATCCCGATACCGCCTTCCTGTGCCATCGCAATGGCCAAACGCGCTTCGGTCACGGTGTCCATCGCAGCAGAAACGAGCGGGATATTTAGCGTGATGTTGCGCGTGAGTCGTGTCCGCAACGAGGTTTCGCGGGGCAAAATTTCGGAATAGGCGGGGATCAGCAAGACGTCATCGAACGTCAATGCGCGGGTGACAACCCGCAATCCGCTGGAGGACCCCGACCGTGTGGGCCCTGTCGATGGCACGGCGCGTTCGCGCATCGCAGCCTCCTCTGACAAAACGCAATTATACCGATGGCTCTCGACGGAGGGGGCCGCGAGCGTCCGGTCTCCAGCGACTGCGGGGAGCCGCAGCACGCACATCGTCCACCCGATCGCGGCGGTCTTCCTTTGGCTGGGCAATGAGCGGCCGCAACAACTCAACGCGATCGCCTTCCTCAAGCATGCGCTCCGCAGTCACCCGTTGGTTCCAGACCGCGAGCGCCCAAGGCGGCGAGGAATTCGCCCCCGAAATTGGCATCAGCCATCGCGGATCTTCCTGAGCAGCCAACTTCAAGGCGTCGAGGACACTGGACCCCGGGGGGAGCTTTAGTGTCAGCAACTGTGCGCTGCCATCTGTCGCCAAAACCAGCTCGACCGTTAAAAGATCGGACGCTTTAATCGATTCCATACAACTCGTCGGCGCGGCGGACAAAGGCGTCGACAAAACTCTTGGCAATCGGGTCAAACACGCTGCCCACAACCTTTTCCAGCAAGCTATTCGAGAATCGATAGTCCAACTGAAAATCCACGCGACAGGCGCTCTCGCTCAAAGGGGTGAAGGTCCATTCACCGGTCAGCATCGCAAACGGCCCGTCCACCAGGCGCATCCCGATTCGCTGGCCTTCAATATGATCGTTGCGGGTCGTGAACGACTGCCGTAAGCCCTTAAACGCGATCGTTAAAGTTGCAGTCATACCCCCAGGGCTTGACTCGCACACACGCGCTTCCCCGCACCAAGGCAAGAAGCCTGGATACGAGGTCACGTCAGCGACAAGATCAAACATTTGCCGGGCCGTGTGGGGCAACAACACGCTACGAGTAACGACAGCCATATACTTGAAGATTGTAAGCGGCAAATACGACGCAACATGTCGATCATCGAAAACCGCAAGGCCAATCACGACTACTTTATCGAGGAACGCCACGAGGCGGGCCTGGTCCTCGAGGGTTGGGAAGTGAAAGCGATCCGCGCCGGTCGGGCCCAGATCCAGGAAGCTTATGTGATCATTCGAGATGGCGAGCTCTGGCTGCTCGGGGCCCACATTTCGCCATTGCTCGCTGCATCGACCCATATTCGTCCTGATCCGGTTCGGACCCGAAAGCTACTCATGCGCGGCGCCGAGATCAGCAAGTTGATCGGCAAAGTCGTGCGTGCCGGCTACACGCTGGTTCCCCTGGATATGCACTATCTGAAAGGGCGTATCAAACTGGCAGTTGGCCTCGCAAAAGGCAAGAAACAACACGACAAACGGGCGTCCGAAAAAGATCGCGAATGGCAACGCGATCGGGCGCGTCTAATGAAGACCAGGGACTGAACCACGAGCCTGTTCTCAACCCAGTTTCGAGATCTCGTTTTTCGCATTACGATGCGGTCGAGTATTCGAGTATTCATTTCTTTGGAGGACCTTATGTCTCAGACCCTCAAGCCTTTTCAAATCGCTCGATCGATTGCGGTGAGTGCCGCCCTTGCAACCACGACCGGGTTCGTTTCCGCCCAGACGGTGATCAAGATTGGGCACGTCGCGCCATTGACTGGCAATCAGGCCCATCTTGGGAAAGACAATGAGAACGGGGCGAGGCTCGCCATCGAGGATCTGAATGAGAAGAAGATCAAGATTGGCGGGCAGGAGGTCAAATTTGAACTTCTGCCTGAGGACGACGGAGCAGATCCAAAACAGGGCACTGCAGTCGCTCAGAAACTGGTCGATGCGAAGGTGGCGGGCGTCATCGGGCATCTGAATTCCGGTACAACGATTCCTGCATCCAAAATTTACTTCGAGGCTGGGATCCCCCAAATTTCGCCCTCAGCCACGAATCCAAAGTACACGATGCAGGGCTACAAGACCGCGTTCAGGGTGGTTGCAAACGATGGCCAACTGGGTGGAACACTCGGTCGGTATGCCGTTAAAGATCTCAAGGGCAAAGCAATTGCCATCATTGATGACCGCACGGCCTACGGCCAAGGTGTCGCCGATGAATTCGAGAAGGCTGTCAAGGCTGCAGGCGGCAAACTCGCCGGACGTGAGTTCACCAATGACAAAGCGACTGACTTTGCAGCCATCCTGACCAAGTTGAAGGGAAGCAAGCCGGACGTCGTGTTTTTTGGCGGGATGGACGCCGTAGCGGGACCGATGCTGCGCCAGATGAAGCAGCTTGGGATCAAGGCAAAGTTCTTGGGCGGCGATGGCATTTGTACTGCCGAACTCGCCAAACTGGCTGGCGACGCGATGGGCGATGAGCAGGTGGTTTGCGCCGAAGCAGGCGGTGTGACGGCCAAGCAAGAGAAGGGACTCGAAGACTTCAAGGCCCGTTTCAAGCAGAAATACAACGCCGAGGTTCAGATCTACGCGCCCTACGTTTATGACGCCACGATGGTGATGGCGTCAGCGATGCAGAAGGCGAATTCTGCCGATCCGGCGAAATACCTTCCCGAACTCGCCAAAATCAGCATGACTGGCGTCACTGGGACAATCGCGTTTGACGCGAAGGGTGACATCAAAGACGGCACCCTCACCCTCTTCACCTATAAGAAAGGTCAAAAGGAGAAGATCGCCGTCGTTCGATAAACGCTTCGCGTGCCTGGGCGCTCAGCGGCCCGGGCCGCTGAGTCGATTCCAGGTCGGGATCACGGTGTCGGGATTGAGCGAAATCGACTCGATCCCTTGATCGACGAGCCATTGAGCAAGATCTGGATGGTCAGACGGTCCCTGGCCGCAAATCCCAACGTATTTACCCGCGGCCCGGCACGCGCCAATTGCGCGCTCCAGTAGGATCTTCACTGCCGGATCTCGCTCGTCGAAGCCCTCGGCGACGAGCCCCGAGTCCCGGTCGAGCCCAAGCGTGAGTTGTGTCAGATCGTTGGATCCAATTGAGAATCCATCGAAATATTCGAGAAAGTCCTCGGCCAATAACGCATTGGAGGGCAACTCGCACATCATGATGAGTCTCAAACCGCTCTGTCCCGTTGCATCAGCACCCGACCCGCGCTTCAGGCCATGCACGGCCAAAAGTTCGACGACACGCCGGGCTTCGCTGACGGTACGTACAAACGGCACCATCAGTTCGACATTGGTCAAACCCATTTCTTGGCGGACCCGCAGAATCGCCTCGCACTCCATCGCAAAGCACGCCGCAAAATCAGGCGATAAATAGCGTGCTGCGCCGCGGAACCCGAGCATCGGATTCTCTTCCTCGGGCTCGTACCGGTTGCCGCCGATCAGTTTTCGGTATTCATTCGACTTAAAGTCCGACAGTCGGACGATCACTGGGTGCGGCCAGAATGCAGCCGCAATCGTCGCCACGCCTTCAGTTACCTTGTCGACGAAAAATGTCCGGGGATTCGTATGACCACGCGCCACGGATTCGACCGCCTTCTTGAGTTCTGCATCCACGTTGGGATAGTCGAGAATCGCTTTCGGGTGAATCCCAATATTGTTATTAATAATGAACTCTAACCGGGCCAGACCAACCCCGGCGTTCGGCAACTGCGCAAACTCAAAGGCCAACTGAGGATTGCCGACGTTCATCATGACTTTGACTGGAGGAACCGGCATTTCACCGGTCGCCACCTCGGTTACTTCAGTCTCAAGCAAGCCGTCATACACATGTCCGGTATCGCCTTCCGCGCAGGAGACAGTGACCAGCAGCCCATCGGACAGACAATCCGTGGCATCGCCGCAACCGACCACGGCAGGGATCCCAAGTTCACGGGCAATGATGGCCGCATGGCAAGTCCGCCCGCCTCGATTCGTGACGATTGCGGCGGCCCTCTTCATCACCGGTTCCCAATTTGGGTCGGTCATGTCCGTCACCAATACGTCGCCGGGTTGAACACGGCTCATTTCAGACGGGTCCGCAACCACTCGCACCGCTCCGGCACCGACCTTTTGGCCAATGGCGCGCCCGGTAGCCAGGATGGCTGAAGTTCCCTTGAGTCGGAAGCGCTGTTGGACCTGTCCGATCGACTGACTCTTGACGGTCTCGGGCCGGGCCTGAAGAATGTAAAGCTGCCCATCGAGACCGTCGCGACCCCACTCGATGTCCATCGGACGACCGTAATGACGTTCGATCACGACCGCATGCTGCGCGAGCTCGATGACCTCTTGATCACTCAACGAGTATCGATTGCGCAGTTCGATCGGCACGTCACACACGCGGGTGCCCTCTTCCTGGAAAACCATCTGGATGAGCTTCGACCCTAAATTTCGCCGAACAATACTCGATTGGCCGCGCGCAAGGATGGGTTTGCTGACGGTGAATTCATCCGGATTCACGGCGCCCTGGACCACGGTTTCACCGAGGCCATAACTTGAGGTGATAAAAATGACATCCCGAAATCCGGATTCAGTGTCTAGCGTAAACATCACGCCAGAGGCGCTGAGGTCACTTCGAACCATGCGCTGAATGCCTGCTGACAGTGCAATGGGCATCTCAGCGTAGCCCTTATGGACACGATACGAGATGGCGCGATCGTTGTAGAGCGATGCAAAAACCTCGCGGATCTTGTGTAAAACCTCGTCGATACCCACAACATTCAAAAAGGTCTCTTGCTGACCGGCAAATGAAGCGTCTGGCAGATCTTCAGCAGTCGCCGACGAGCGCACCGCAACTGGAAAAACAACGCCCTTCGAGTCCCCATGAATCTGGGCGAATGCAGTCCGGATCGCATCTTCTAGAGCGGTGGGCATCCTGGCGTCCACAATCCAACTGCGAATTTCCGAGCCGCAATCGAGCAAGGCCTTGACGTCATCCGGATTGAGCTTTTCGAGGCGCTGAGCAATGCGATTGGTGAGCTGGTTGTACTCGAGAAAGTCTCGAAACGCCTGGGCGGTGGTCGCGAAGCCACCGGGTACACGCACCCCGGCGGCGGCTAGCTGACTGATCATTTCGCCAAGCGATGCGTTTTTGCCGCCGACCGTTTCGACATCAGTCATCCGTAATTGCTCGAACGGGCGCACATACCGACCCGCAGAATCATGGTTGAACATAGGGATTTCCCTGAAGGTTAAGATTTGGTGTCGGGATTCTACCGTCGTGATAGCTTCCAGCCATGAACCCCACGATTGAACCGTTTCGCCCATCGACGCCTGATAGCGGCTCCGCAAGATCTGGTCGTACGGTGTTTTACGTCTCAGATGGAACGGGCATCACGGCTGAAACCTTTGGCCAGTCGGTCTTGACCCAGTTCGAAGGCCTGGCCTTTCGTCATGTTCGCTTGCCCTTTATTGACTCGCTTGATAAGGCCGATGCAACGGTCGCGCGGATTGATGCGCAGGCTCAGCAAGATGGTCATCGACCACTCGTATTTTCGACGCTGGTTAACCCCGAGATTAATCGGGTGGTTCGCCGAGCCCAAGCCATGTTTCTTGATTTGTTCTCGACCTTTGTCGAGCCTCTTGAACATGAGTTTGGGATTAAAAGCACACACACCATCGGACGGTTTCACCAGACTGCGGACAGTTCCAAGTACAAGGCCAGAATCGAAGCGATTAATTTCGCCTTGCAGCATGACGATGGTCAATCCTCTGCAGAACTCTCGCGCGCCGACGTGATTCTGGTGGGGGTCTCCCGCTGCGGAAAAACACCAACGAGTCTCTATCTTGCGATGCAGCACGGTATCAAGGCCGCTAACTATCCCTTGATTCCGGACGACTTCGAGCGTCGTCGGTTGCCCGACGTTCTCTACCAATATAAGCCGCGATTATTCGGCTTGACGATTACACCTGACCGACTGGCTGAAGTCCGGCATGAGCGGCGTCCTGCCAGTCGGTACGCATCACTCGTGAATTGCAGGATGGAGGTGCGCGAAGCCGAATCGATGATGCGTCGCGAGGGAATTACCTGGCTCAGCACCACAACCAAGTCCATCGAAGAGATCGCCACCACGGTGCTGCAGCATATCCGCCCGATCGGGCTCTAATTAGCCAAGCGCTGTCGCCGTTGCTCGAAGAGGCAGACCGCAGCGGCCGCGGAGACGTTCAGCGATTCCACACGGTCGCTCTGAGGGATGCGGATCCAGTGCACCGTCTCGGCGTCAATGAGCGGGTCTAGCCCAGCCCCCTCATTACCGAACAACCACAAGGCCGGCGATCGGAGGTCAGTCGTCCAAAGGTCGCTTGCGTTCTGCGGCCGGGCCGCCAGACGCGGCATTTGAACCCGCGCAGCAAGGTCCACCCAAGCGACGCTTTCGTGGACCTGCAGGGCAAAGTGAGCGCCCATGCCGGCGCGCAGCACCTTCGGCGACCACACCCAGGCACTTCCAGGGGCAGTCACGACCCGCCCAATTCCGGCAGCGACTGCCGTCCGCAAGATTGATCCGACATTGCCGGGGTCCTGAACTCGATCCAGATAAATCGCGTCCTCAATCAGGCGCTCCGGTAGGCTCGGTTGAGGGGTTTCAATCAAAAACGCCAGAGAGACGCCTTGCACCAATTGACTGAGGTCGCGCCACAGGGTGTCGTCAACCCGCAAAATGGTCAGCGTCGGATTGAGCGCCTGGGCTCGCAATAGCAAGGCACGACAACTCGGAACCTGCTGCGCAGAATCCGCAATGGCAATGAGGCGCGGTGCTCCCCAACGGTCCAGCCAGGCTTCACAGAGGTGCTCGCCTTCCAGAAAAGACAGGCCGCGTTTGCGTCGCTCACGAGCTGACTGGGCACACGAGACCAGCTCGCGCCAATGAGGATTGTCCCGGGAGTAAATTTGCCGAAGACCAGTGAGGTCGAGCGACCCGAACTTCATAAGCGTCTCTCTCGAGCGCGCACTGGGGAAAAGCTGCGTCGATGTTCTGGGCATGGCCCTAGACGGTCCAGGGCCGCGAGATGCGCCCGGGTCCCGTAACCCTGATGAATCTCAAAACCATAGCCAGGCCATTGGCGCGCGAGTTCACCCATCAGCCGATCACGCTCGGTCTTGGCCAGGATCGAAGCTGCACTGATGGCGGGGAACTTGGCATCGCCCCCGACGATGGCGCGTCCAGGAAAGGGTAAGTCAGCAGGCAACTGGTTGCCATCGATCAACGCGAATAGAGGCACTGGCCGAGGGCCTGAGGAACTCAGGGCGCCGA
>CAIPGD010000320.1 GCA_903864485.1 uncultured bacterium
ATGGCTGCGCTCGACGAATCGACTGCAGGTCACGACCCGATTGCGCTCTTTCAAGGCTGGTTCGATGACGCGGTCGCGGCCCAGATTCCGGAACCTAACGGGATGACGGTAGTCAGCGTCGATGCTCAGTCGCGGCCGTCCGCCCGCATTGTCTTGCTCAAGGGCGTTGACCAGCGCGGATTCACCTTTTTCACCAACTACACCAGCCGCAAGGGCCACGAATTTGCCGTGTGTCCCCATGCGGCGCTCGTGTTCTGGTGGGCCGACCTGGAGCGCCAGATTCGAATCGAAGGCGAGGCCCAACCCATCGACGAATCCGAGAGCGACCTTTACTTTGCCTCGCGTCCGTTGGGAAGTCGGCTCGGCGCTTGGGCCTCGCCCCAAAGTCAGGTGATCCCAAACCGACAAGTGCTCGAAGAAAACGAGGCCGAGTTGAGATCCCGATTTGGTGAAAATCCCCCCCGCCCACCGCACTGGGGAGGCTATCGCGTTCGGCCGCACACAATCGAATTCTGGCAGGGCCGACCTTCGCGATTACATGATCGCCTGCGCTTTTTCCGTCCGCTCGATTCTGCTGATCCCTGGCAGATCGAACGACTTGCTCCCTAGCCAAACCTCGCAATTTACGATGGCCCGTCGACCCACACTTTTTCCACTTGCCGCAGCGACGTTCGGACCGATCGGAAGATTGCGTCGTTACCGTACCCTGGTCGATTGCATCGGCACGCTGACCGAAGATCCAACCAACGCCTCGATGTGGGCTATGGTGGAGATGGTTCTTGGCGATCTGGTCGCGAGCGACCCCCCACAGAGCGATCTGTTAGAACGCGCAATCGGCGAAGTCTGGGCATCCCATGGCATGCCGGGGCTTGCGTTGCTACGCAGTCTGGTTGAGTCCGCGTTCACCACTGTCCCCACAGGCGAGGTTCCGGCTCGTCGGCGTGGCGCGCAACCCATTCCCATCAAAGCGCGCCTTTACGGTGTACCTGTTTCGCCCCAGGAAGCGGGTACCCCATTCCCAAACCGTCTATCCGATGTGGCCGTTCACACACTCTCTGAGGCCTTTCTAGAGTCTGGCATCGTGCGCGATGTGCAAATCGTTCTACTCCCGGCATTGATGCCAGCGGAGCGGTTTGGGCGTTATGACTGGCTCGATGGTGAAGCGCTTGTGAGCGACCTGGCATCAGCGGCACTCAGTAATGCAGACATGCCGGGGCTGGAGCCCGAACGGGGCGATGAAGAAAGACCCGAGGATGCGCTCATGCCCGAGACGGCGATCATGGTGTTCGCGATCATCCAACGCGCATCCGACCCCGATGCATTTGAGCGACCTGGGGAGGCCCAACAGGACCGCCTGGAGCGCTTTGTGCCGTGGCAAACCTCGTTCGGACTCGCCCTGGCGCGGGCGACCGGGCGTTCGGTGCGAATCGGCCCCTGGCCACTTCCCTTTTTCGAAGCGGTGCGAGCGGCGGCCACGAGCGAGCGCGAGCGTACGCTGCGCAGAATGGTCTCTGAAATGAAATCTCGACCCTCACGCCACGGATCCAGTACGGGCGTGGTTCGGGCGCGGGTGATGGAACTCGCCAATGAGATGGGCCCGGTGGTAGCGGTTCAGGTTTTCAGAGCCGGCGCACCCCACCCCGAGGCCATGAATGAAAGCGATCTCGATGATGAAGGCGGTGGCAGCGGCGACGGCCAGCGGATCGAAGGCTGTGCGGTCGAAATCGCCCCCATGCAGTGTGAAACCCCGATCGAAGTGGCTGCGACGGCAGCGGCAGAACTTGAACGCCTGGGTGCTGTACTGATTGGCCGCGACGACTAGCTGATCGGTGAATCGACGCTCGACCGACCGATCTAGAGTGGGACCCGGCGCCGCCGGCGGGCAAAGGTCTGACGGAACTTCTCGACTTTCGGTGCGACCACGTAGGTGCAGTAGCCCTGATACGGATTGCGCTCAAAGTAACGCTGATGTTCCGGTTCAGCCGGCCAAAAGCGGTCCGAACCCTGACCCAGCAATCCGACCTGCGTGACGACAGTTGCGCCAAAAACCCGATCGGTATTGAATTGCGTAATCATGGCGCGAGACTGTTCCAGCTGCTCAGA
>CAIPGD010000321.1 GCA_903864485.1 uncultured bacterium
GCGCTACTGAGCCGTTCGGGTTTGTAGGCCTGTCCGTTCACCGCGATGACCTGTAGCGCGCGACTCATGCCGGCCCTGAAGGCTGGGCTTTCCCACAGCACATCCTGAATCGAGCCGTCCTTGCGCACGGTGATCCCGAGCGAAAAGGCGAAGTTGTCGGCACGGCGGGTGGGATCCTCTTCATCGTCGGGCGCAAACGGACTTGGGGTTTCGGTCCACTGCAGTTGCCAGCCCGACCGAACCAGGCCATCGAGCGGCGCGCCCCGCTGATGGGTATCGAGTCGGGTGCGTAGGAACGAGGCCCAGTCATGCGCGAGCACGCCGTTGAGGGCAGACACGATGTCGTCAAACCGATAGAGCAAGGGTTTGACACGGCCGTCTTCGATCCCAAAGAAGGCGCGTGCGAAATCGTCAAGGGATCGGGCCCCGCCTGTTTTTTCGCGGATCAGGGTGTCGGCATCGAGCCAGATCAGCGTCGATTCCCCGTAATAGTCGGCGTTGCGTTGCCAGTCGGACCAATCGTTGACCTCGCCGCCGCGTGGCCCCATGGTGGCCTGCAGGGTCGTGTCCTGCAGGTTGCGCCAAAGCCGGCCGCTGCGGGTTTCGAACACCGCAGCGACCCGGGCAAGATTGTCGCGTGCTTGTTCCGGACTCACGAGACCGCTTCGGGCTGCCAGCACACGCCCCCAGTAATCAGTCTGACCTTCATAGAGCCACAACAGGCTGTTCTGCATCGGCAGGTTGAAATGCGGCGTCCAGAGATCTTCTGGCCGACGAAATTTGCCATTCCAGGAGTGCACGTACTCGTGGGGTAACAGTTCGCGACGTCCGGCTGTTTTCGACCAGTCTTTAAAGTATCGGGTCGAGACACCGTTCTCAGAGCTTTCATGATGCTCGAGACCAATACCACTCATCTGATCGGACAGTGCCAGCAGAAAATCGTACTTCTGAAAATGACGGGCACCGAATAAACGGTCCGCTTGATCCACCAGTCGACGATGCGCGTTCAAGTGTTCTTCAGTGATCTGCAGCAAGGCGGCCTCATCCGCCACGATATTGAGCGCAACGGGGCGGGCTGATCCGGCCGAATCGAGGGGCACCCGGCGCAGGTGGGCTCCCGCGAAAAGCGGCGAATCAACGAGCGTCTCAAGATTGGTCGCACCAAAGTTCACCCACTGATCGGCTTGGCGCTCCACCCGAAGAGCGCTCGCCTGAGTCCAGCCCTCTGGCAGTCTTACCCGCGCCTGAACTGGAATCGCGGACGCGTAATAGCCGGCTGGGTAAAGCACGACGGCTTCCCACTGCAGATTCAGCATGGCCCGCGTCATGACCGTCCGTCCGCCGTTGCGCTGAAGCGGCGAAAGAGACTGAAATTGCACCTCGAGCTCGCTCACCGATGCCGGCACCGTGAGATGGAATGCATGGGTGTCGACGGTATCTCGTACCCACGGGATCTCAAGGTTGCCAGAGCGGATCTGCAAGCCAGCCAAGCGCTGAACAGCCCCATTGGGTCCGTGTTGACCTGGCAAAAATCGAGGAAATAGCAGCGTGAGTTTGCCGGTCTGGACCGGGATGACTTCTCGAACCTTGAAAATCCGTCGATCGAGATCGGTCGCATCGACCTCGAGTGTCAGGGGCTTGAAATAGGGGCGATCTTGCGGCTGATCAATGAAACCCTGCGCGTAGGCAATTTGGGCCTGAAGCCCCAGAAGTCCGAACAGTCCGAGGATTCGGAATAGCCCCAGAATTCGGAACAACCTCAGAATTCGGAACAATTTCAGGCACGCGGAGCGATGCGATAACGATTTAAGAAGAATCAGCATGTTCGTTCAGTCGGCATAACCGGGTAACTCGCGATCGAGCACCCGCATCATCGCGTCAAAGAAGAGGCGCTCGCGCAACTCGCGCGAGTGGCGATCAAATGGGGACGGCGTGTTGACCATTTTGATCACGTCTTCGCTGAGTTCGTGGATGGGTTTTCCAGTGGACAAGGCCATGACTTGAGCGCGGCACACCCGCTCGAGCTTGTACATGCGCAAGTAGGCCTGCGCGATCGTATTACCGGTCACCACAACCCCATGATTCTTCATAAAGAGGATGGGTTTTCCATCAAGACAGGCCGCCAGTCGTTCACCCTCAGCCACCGTGCGGGCCAGGCCCAGATAGTGGTCGTCGTAGGCAATCCGATTGTGGAAAAAAGCCGCGGTTTGGCTGGCCGACAGGAGTCGGTTATCGACCAGCATATTGAGCGCGAACGCCCAATTCTGGTGGGTGTGCAGGACCACGTTGGCCCCGGTAATCCGGTGAATGGGTGCGTGGATACATTGGGCCGACAACTCCACAATGCCTTCGCCCTCGACGGTCTCGCCCGACTCGTTGAAAACGATCATGTCGCATGAGCGCGCTTCGGACCAGTGCCTCCCAAAGGGCAGGATCAAGAATCGGTCGTGCTGTCCTGGCACGGCAACCGTGAAGTGATTGTCGATGCCCTCATCGAGGTCGTGCAGAACCGCCAGACGTAACGCGGCGGCGAGTTCGACCTTGAGTTGTTGCACCGAGGGTGCTGCCGGAGGGCTGGCGAGGGCATCGATGGACATGGCAATTGTTTCCTGAGAGTTATTCCTGACGGTGATGACTGAAGTTTATTCTTCGACGTAGGGTGAAACGGCCTTCCACTTGCCATCCTGAATCTGCGAGAGCCGTGAGGCGTTACTGCCTAAGCGCTTGGTGGCTGTAAAGCTCGAACGAGGGCTACCGAACATATCGGGCTCGAAGGTCATCTTATCCATGACTTTGATAAAACTGTCAGTGCTCAGGTTTTTACCGGCCTTTGCTGCAGCATTGGCAAAAGCATTGACGATGATGTAGCCGTAGGCTGAAAAAACCGTCGGGTCTTCGTTGAACTTGGTCTTGTACTTATTTGCCCAGAAGCCAAGCTGAGGGGTTTGCTCATCCGTGTATGGGTTCTGAACCGTCATCGTGGCGTAGAGACCATCCATGGCTTTGCCGCCAAGTTTGTGAATCAGATCCGAATATGCAGCGCTTGAGCCAACAAAGACCGGGGTGAATCCCATTTTGCGGGCGGTGCCGATGGTGCCGATCGTTTCGCGAATGATGGTGCCCAAAATCACCATTTCGCATCCACTCGCCTGCATTTTGGCGACCTGAGTTGAAAAATCAGTCGAGCCGCGTTTGAAATTGGTCTTCTCGGTGAATTCCATTCCGAGCGATTTGAGTGCGGCTTCACCACCGCGCAGGACCTCAAGACCAAAATCGTCATCCTGATAGATCGTGCAGACTTTCTTGACCCCTTTTTCCTTGATGAGTTTGGGCGCATTCATCCGGATCTGATCAAAGTAAGTGGCTGCGAATGAATATTTCAGCCGATGAAATGGGTCGTACATTTCGCGCGCAGCGGTGATTGGAAAAAAGTTAATCACATTCTTTTCAAACTGAACCGGCATCGCAGCGAGGTTCTGGGCCGTGCCGATGTGGCCGAGCATGATGAAAATCTTGTCCTGATTGACGAGCTTTTGTGCCGCCAACACGGATTTTTTGGGGTCGTAGCCATCGTCCTCGACCAGCAGTTTGAGCTTGCGCCCCGCAATGCCGCCCTGTTCGTTGATTTCGTCGACCGCGAGTTGCATCCCCGCGCGGGACTGCTTGCCATAGCCAGCGAGTGGGCCGGAGAGGTCCTGAATGCTGCCAAGCAGGATTTCATCCTTGCTCACGCCCTGGACCGGAGTCGAAGGGGTCTGGGCGGAGGCCACGCCGGTGAGAGCGAGTGTGGCGAGGGTGGCAAACAAGGTGCGCTTGAGTAAACGTTTCATCAGGGTCTCCTCAGGGGGTTGAGCGATACATCGCTTCGATGGGTTGGGCGTATTTTGCTTCGACCAGCTTGCGCTTGAGTTTCATGGTCGGGGTGAGTTCTTCGTCCTCGGCACTTAATTGGGTATCAAGGAGAAAGAATTTTTTGATTTGTTCGACGCGGGCAACGCTGCTGTTAACGCGGTCGACTTCGTCCTGAATCAATTGTTGCACTTCGGGGGCTCGGGTCAGACTGGCGTAATTGCTAAAGGGTAAATCTCGATCCTGAGCAAATTTTTCGACATTATCTTGATCAATCATGATGATGACCGTCAAATACGGGCGCCGATCGCCGATCACGACCGCATCGGTGATGTACGGGGAGAACTTCAGACCGTTTTCCAATTCACTCGGCGTGATGTTCTTGCCGCCCGCGGTGATGATGATGTCTTTCATCCGGTCCGTAATCCGATAAAAGCCTTCCTCATCGACGGTGCCCACGTCGCCGGTGTGCAACCACCCATCGGCATCAATCGCTTCCGCGGTTTTGTCGGGCAGATTCAGGTAACCGGCAAAGACGTTCGGCCCACGGACCAGAATTTCACCCGTCGCGGGGTCGATGCGGACTTCGTTATACGGCGCAGCCTGACCGATCGAGCCGGGTTTCAGCCGGTCTGGTGGCGTGCTGGTCGCCGCCCCGCAGGTTTCCGTCATACCCCACGCCTCGAACATGGGGACGCCCAACGCGAGATACCACCGGATCAGGTCCGGGGAGATGGGCGCCGCGCCGGTGATCAGAACCCGGGCTCGATGGATCCCGAGCACTTTGCGGACATTGTTCAGGACGATCAAACGGGCGCAGCCGAACTGGAGCTTGAGCCAGGCGCTTACGGGCTTGCGCGCGAGCACCTGATCCGCAATCCGACCCCCCACGCTGAGACCCCAGGCAAAGGCGGCTTGCTGGACCCAACCAGAATCCTTGATCGCAATCATCACGCCGGAATACAGCTTTTCCCAGACGCGGGGAACCGCCGCAAAAACCGTCGGTGCGATTTCCCGAACGTTTTCTGGAATCGTTTGCGGGTTCTCGACGAAGTTCAATCGTGCGCCGGTATAGATCGAGTGGTACGCGCCACCCACGCGCTCGACGATATGACACAAGGGCAAGAAGGCCATCCGCTCATCCTGCTCGTCCTGCGGTAGCACCAGGCTCAGGCCGCGCACGGAGTACACAAGGCCGGCATGACGATGCATCGCCCCTTTGGGCTTGCCGGTGGTCCCTGAGGTGTAGACGAGGATCGCCAGGTCCTCCGCCTGACAGGCCTGGGCGCGGGTCTGCAGCACGTCAGGGTGCGTGTCGCGCCAGGCCCGGCCTCGTTCGCGCAGTGCGTCCAGGCTCATGACCATCGGGTCATTCATGGTTCGCAAACCGTCCATATCAAACACAATGATATGGCGCAGCCGTGGCAGCTGGTCGCGGACCTCGAGCGCCTTGTCCAATTGCTCGTCGTCTTCGACGAAGAGGATCACCGAGTCGGAGTCTTCACACAGGTACTGGACCTGTGTAGCCGCGTCCGTTGGATAGATCCC
>CAIPGD010000322.1 GCA_903864485.1 uncultured bacterium
GAGGTGGTGACCACACGCGAGCCCGGGGGCACGCCTTTGGGCGATCAGATTCGCTCGCTCTTGCTCAATGCAAGCATGACCCCTGCAACGGAATGCTTGTTGTTATTCGCCGGGCGGGCCGAGCACCTAGCAGAAGTCATCAACCCTGCACTGGCCCGCGGCGCATGGGTGATTAGCGATCGATTCACCGATGCCACCTATGCCTACCAGTGTGGTGGCCGCGGAATGGTGCCCGAGCGGATTGCTGTTCTCGAGTCTTGGACACAACAGGGTCAACACCCGAACAGAACCTGGCTTTTCGACGTTCCACTCGCTGTAGCGAAACAGCGCAGATCTATCCGTAATGAAACGCAGGGATCGGATCGGTTTGAAAGTGAACCCGAGCCGTTTCATCAGCGTGTTCAAGACCAATACCTCCAAAGGGCTCAAGCGCATCCAGAGAGATTTCTTTTGATCGATGCGCGACAGTCGATACAACAGATACGCCAACAGCTGGCCATGGATTTGGACGGACTTCTAAAGTCATATCGAGATCGTTCATGACCGCCGGTTTTTATCCACTCCCTTGGCACGAGGGCGCGTTAGGGCCGCTGTTAGCCAGCCGTTCTCGGTTGCCCCATGCTTTGCTTGTGACTGCTCCCCTTGGAACCGGCGCCCTGGAATTTGGCCGTGCGCTGGCAGGTGGCCTTCTCTGTGAGGGATTGAAGACCGATGCGGTTGCGGGCGCTTGCGGTCAATGTCCAGCATGCCAGTGGATGCAAGCCGGCAATCATCCCGATTTCCGTTTCGTTGGGCTTGATGGTGAAGGTCCGGATGAACTGGGTGATGCGGCCGCTGAACCCGAAGAGTCGGCGCTGGCGAGCTCGCGCGAACAAAACGTTAGCCCCGCCATATCTCGGGGCAAGTCTGTTCGAACCCGCCCCGAAATTCGGATTGACGCGATCCGATCCTTGGGGGATTTTGCCCTGACGGGGGCCCGTCGATCAGGGCAAAAAGTTGTGTTGATCTCCGCCGCCGACCGCCTTAATGCCGCCGCTGCGAATGCGCTGCTAAAGACCCTCGAAGAGCCCATCGCGGGGATGATCTTTATTCTGGCGTCCGAAGCGCCCGCCCGTATCCTGCCGACCGTCCGATCGCGATGCGTCACTGTCGCGTTAGCAGCACCCTCCAATGCTGTTGCTCGCGAGTGGTTGCTTTCAGCGGCCGGCCTCGAGCCCAATGCGGCTCAGCGAATGCTTGACGCAGGCGGCGGGGCACCACTGACGGCGAGGGCGTATACGGACCCAATTCGTTACGAAATCTATCAAAGTGCACAGTCTGCAATTGCTTCGCTACCCGATGCAGATCTACTAGAAGTGGCGCAACGCCTGGAGGGGCTTGAGCCTTTGCTCTGGGTTAATGTGCTTCAACGGTGGGTCGAAGATCTGGCGCGGGTAGCCGGCGGCATTCAGCCGCGATCAAAGGGCACCGAACTCCGTCAATTGACCTCACTCGCGGCCCGATCGAATCTTCAGGCACTCCTTGACTGCGCCCAGCAATTGCTTAGATTCCGACGCAGCGTTGACCACCCACTCAACCCGCGTCTGTATGCCGAGGCTACACTTCGGGTTTATACGCAGGCCTTTAGAGCGGCAAAGGATTGACGTGTTTATCGACTCCCACTGCCATCTCGACTTTCCCGATCTTGCTGAGGACATTGATTCGGTTCTGCATCGAATGACCGCAGCGGAGGTTACTCATGCGCTCTGTGTCTGCGTTACGCTGGAAGACCTGCCGCGCTTACGTTCTGTCATTGCGGGTCATCAAAACCTGTTTAGCTCGGTCGGCGTTCACCCCGACTATGAGGATGTGCGAGAACCGACGGTCGATGAGCTGGTCTCATTGGCAGATGCCCCCGGTGTCGTCGCCATTGGTGAGACTGGACTCGATTA
>CAIPGD010000323.1 GCA_903864485.1 uncultured bacterium
CTGAACCTTGGGACTGAGGGCAAGATCGACATCCAGCGGGTTCACCCGATCGGCTTTCCGCGGACCGACATGCGATTTAACGACGGACGCTGCGACCGTTCGGGGCGTTTCTGGGTCAGCAGCATGGTGCTGGATACCGGCCTTGGGATCCCAGCTGGGGGGCTATTCCGTGTCGATGAACGTGGGTTGGCGGGGCCATTGTTTGAGGGATTGATGACTGGTAATGGCCTCGCCTTCAGTCCCGATGGGCACATTCTGTATCTGGCGGAATCGAATCGCAGCGTTCAAAAAGTCTGGGCCTTCGATCTGAGTGCTTCGGGTGAGATTTCAGGGCAACGGGTCTTCGCCGATTTTGCCCCGCTGCCAGGTCGACCCGATGGCGCCGCGGTCGATGCCGAAGGCTGTTATTGGGTCTGCGCCACCGACGCCGGGCAGATACACCGCTTTACCTCCCAAGGCGTTCTCGAGCGTTCACTCAGCGTGCCTTTTGCCAAGCCCACCACCTGCGTGTTTGGCGGGCCCGACCTCGACCAGCTCTTGGTTGCTTCGTTACAGACCGCAAAACCAGTCGAAGGTTTTGACGCCGATCTAGCGGGCGCCGTGATTGTGATGCGACCCGGAGTCAAGGGTCTTCCCGAGTCGCAGTACCGCCACTAACGCAACGACGCTCGCGTTATCCTCGGGGACACAAAGATGTTGGAGAAATTTGCGTGGCTATTTTTTCGTTGAATGGTGTTGAGCCTCAGATCGCCGCCACGGCCTGGGTGGCCGAGGACGCAACGGTGATCGGCAACGTCATTTTGGGTGAACATGTCAGCATCTGGCCTGGTGCCGTTTTGCGCGGCGACCAACCCGAACCGATCACGATTGGCGCTCGTTCAAATATTCAGGATGGCAGCGTATTGCATTCCGATACCGGGCAACCGCTAACGGTTGGCGAAGGGGTCACGGTTGGACATCAAGTCGTATTGCACGGCTGTACGATCGGGGATGATTCCCTGGTCGGCATCGGCGCCGTGGTGCTTAACGGATCCCGGATCGGCCGCAGTTGCCTGATCGGGGCTCGCGCCTTGGTGACCGAGGGCAAAGAATTTCCGGATGGGGTCTTGATCATCGGCGGGCCCGCCAAGGTGGCTCGTGACCTGACGCCCGAGCAGATCGAAGCCCTTCGTCAAAGCGCGCATCACTATGTTGAAAATGGCGAGCGCTTCCGGAATGGGTTGAAGAGAATTGGCTAAGGATATGGACAAGGAGAAGGCTCAGGTGGAGGCAAAGTTGGCTCAGCCCAGAACGGTTCGAGCTGCCCGTGGCAGCACACTGCATTGCCGCAACTGGTTGATCGAGGGTGCGTGGCGCATGATCCAGAACAATCTGGATCCCGAGGTCGCTGAAAATCCGCAAGAGCTGGTTGTCTATGGGGGCATCGGCAAGGCGGCCCGCAACTGGGATTGCTTCGAGGCGATTCTCAAGGCGCTCGAGGCACTGGCGCCGGACGAAACCCTGTTGATTCAGTCTGGCAAACCGGTGGGCGTTTTTCGCACGCATGAAAACGCGCCCAGGGTGCTGATTGCGAATTCGAATTTGGTCCCACGTTGGGCGACCTGGGAGCATTTTGACGAGCTTGATCGGGCCGGCCTGATGATGTTTGGTCAGATGACCGCAGGCTCCTGGATTTATATCGGTACGCAAGGCATTGTTCAGGGGACCTACGAGACGTTTGCTGAGGCCGCGCGCCAGCACTTTGCCGGTCATTTCGCCGGGCGTTGGATCTTGAGCGCGGGCCTGGGTGGCATGGGCGGTGCACAACCCCTGGCAGCGAGTTTCGCCGGTGCTTCATCGCTGATCATCGAATGTCAGCAGAGCCGGATCGATTTTCGGTTGCGCTCGCGTTATCTGGACGAACAGGCAACTGATCTCGACGACGCACTGGCGCGGGTGGCCGCTCACGCAGCGGGCGGTCGGGCCGTCTCGGTCGGATTATTGGGTAACGCGGCCGAGTTGTTGCCCGAAATTGTCTCTCGCGCCCGGGCGGGCGGGGTGCGTCC
>CAIPGD010000324.1 GCA_903864485.1 uncultured bacterium
GCCCGCATACGGCTGGCATCGCCCTCCGACAAGATGACTTCGGTTTCACCCGCAAGTTGCCAGCGTTGATTGGCGCGGATCCAGCGCTGCACCTTACGACTGCGATCACTCCCCTGCGGCGAATCGTATTCCTGAATAAACCGAACAGATAAGGCGTCGGGCGTCCCTTGCTCGGCGACCCAAAGAACTTCACTAATTCGAATCCGCTGCCAAGGTCGCTTCTCAAAGATTCCACGCTTGCGTTCGAGATAGGTCACCCGATCAAGACCTGTGCTTTGGTATGCCTCAGCGTAGTGAGCCGAAAAACGCTCAAAATCCCGGTTTTCCCAGTCTCGACGCCACTGCATCAATGCTTCGGATGCCTGACGCACTGGGTCCTGTCCAGCGGCAATTGGGGACGGGGCGACTACGATCGGTTGGGACGCAGCCGAGGTCGCAGGCACCAGCGCAACGGTCAACGCAACCAACCCAGCGCCCAATAAGTTCGATCCGAAGGCCGGCCAGCAGGTAGTCCGCCAGCGGGCACCCCCCCTCACACTCACGCCCGTGCGAGACCCGGTACGAGCAAGGCCTGAACGGTGTTGTCCTCGGCGTGCACCATCCGACCGTCGACGCTGGCGCCTACATGCATCTCGATTTGACAGTAGGTGACATCACCTATTACCCGCGCACCGGGGCGAAGCTCCAGGAATCGCTGAACAACCACATTACCTTCAACCAGCCCGCAAATCACCGCGTCGACTGCCGACACATCGCCGCGCAATGTCGCGCTTTCGCCGACCACCAGCAGGGCCTGCTCGCTTTGCGCCTCGAGGCGCCCTTCAATATAGCCATCGACTCGAAGCACCCCGGTGAATGCGATATCGCCGCGAATGACCGTTCCAGAAGAAACGACAGAATCGATCGATTCCTCGCCATTAGGCCGCGCTGATCGTGCAAAGAAGCGCGAAAACAAGGAGGAAGCCTTTGGCATTTTGAGGGCCTGCAACGAAAAGCCTTTGGGCACAGGCATCAGCATCCTTTTAATCTTCATCATGGCAACGCGATTCGCTGGGTTGCACGCGTGCGACCCGCCTCATCAATGACCAGGATTCTTAAAGCAGTGGCGGGTGCTCCGGCTGCGGATATTTCACCCTCAATAGGAAATCCATTTTTATAGTCGAGACGAAAGCTGCGGGCTGGAACATCCGTCAACAGGCGCTCCTCTTCACCGCGGACAGCACCTGCGAGTTCGACGACAGCGCTGCCTTTGAATGGCGCATTTTGAACAGCGCCACCGGAAACAAGGCCAAAAAATTTCCAACCATCGGTGCTCGGTCGGACCGTCAGCCCGGAGATCGAAACCTCGCGTCCAATACCGGTCTTGGGATCCAGTAAGGCCTTGTAAGCGCCACGCTCTTCTTGTAAGCGGGTGTTCTCTGCATTCAAGGCTCTGAGTTCAGAACGCAACGCATCCGCTTCAGAAAGGCCAGCGCTACCCGACACCAAAGGAACACTGGCGGCGTCGGCGCTCGCCACCAAAGCAACTGGGGGTTGAAGTCCAGCGGTTTGGACTTTGGGCCCGACCCCCAACGAATACCCCGCCACCGCACCCGCTGCCGCAATGACCAGAAAGGCCAATGCGCTGCCAACGCGCGCACGCCGCCCCCCGACGCCGGCTTTGAGGCCTGGCGCTAAAAAACCGTAAGGGCGCAGTTTTAAGGGCATTTACGCGCCTCAGATTTTCTGAGTCGCCACAGCCCGCTCAGGCCGTCCGAGTAAGCCGAGCACCGGTAGCCGGGCCACGTAGACGCCCTCGCTCACCGTACACCGCGTTGGGACCCCGCGAGGCGACAAGCGCCCCGACCGCGTTAGCCCGCACACGCGCCGCATCAATCAGGGCACCGTTGATGGTGTTGTCACGCATAAGCGCTTCGAAGCGCTTCTCGAGTTTGAGACGCTGGTCATCGGTGAAACCGACATCCCGTAGCGGATGCGCCGCCTCTTCACCGGGGGTTTGAGAATCCGATAAGAACAGCGTTTTGAGCAGAGATTCTTTACGAATCATCATGCTTTCAAGCCCACCAATATCGGACTTTTCAAGCAACTCGCGCTCTTCGATCAGGAGTGCGCCAAGCTCGTCAAGGCGGGCCAGCACATCATCGAAAGCAATCATGGATTTGCCGGCTTCAGCCAACCCACCCAGACGCCAGCATTGAATCGGCGATGCGCCCGTAATCGATCGCAAAACGCCCGGAGGATATCCGGCTACGAATCTCGGCGATCAAAGCCTCATCCTCAATCGGACCCGTCACATCAATCGCACGCAGCGCCTGCGTCTTCGTCGATAAATCGACCACGGGGCGGCCGGAACTCGAGCTTGACGCGCCAGCCACCGGACGCGAAGGCGCGTCCGAGATCAGATGCAGTGCATCGACTCCGCCAGGTGTGCTTCCGTTGACTTTCATTTGACCCTCACCCTAGTCTGCCCTTCGGATATCAATCACCACGACACCCCGTGGATCTAGCCGCCCCGAGAGCGTTTGACCCTCAGAATTCCGTAATCGTATCGTATCACCAGTTGCACCGTTCTGCATTGCCGTCGCTTCTGAAGAAACGGTGAATCCAACGCCTACGATCTCTATACGGACAGTTTCGCCAGAACGTATAGCAATCGGGAGTCGAAGCGCTGACCGGGGCACGACCGAGCCCGCAGGAAGGTTACGGGTCGCGGTACGACCGATCGCGTCTGCCGGGTTAGTCAGCACGTCTGCGCCGATCGCTCCAATGTCGGCCTCGGC
>CAIPGD010000325.1 GCA_903864485.1 uncultured bacterium
ACCGAGACCAGTTGAGGGGTCCTGACCTACTTCGAGGCGACGCCCTTGTGCTTCTCAAACGACCTCATCCCGCCGAAGCTCAGAAGCCCTGTGACAGCCTGAGACGCCCTAAAACGAGTTTTTTATTAAAATCTCTATTTTTCAACGGTTTACGGAAAATTTAGGCGAAAAAAAGACCGGAAAATCTGGTCTTTTATCACTGATTGGCTGACAAGAGGCGGATTCTCCCGGCGGCTCGCCTGCATGCTCGCCGCTTCTCATCCCGACGCGAGCCAAATTGTTGGCTCGCTCCCCTCCCCGCCGAAAAGCAAGAAAGGCCCTCGCGGGCCTTTGCTTTTCGTGGCGGACAGGGCGGGATTCGAACCCGCGGTGGGCTGTTAACCCACACACGCTTTCCAGGCGTGCGACTTAAACCGCTCATCCACCTGTCCACAGCAGAGCGCGCGATGTTACCACTTGGACCCTAATCGGCCCGGTGGCCCCTTCGGTTCAGGCTGCGCGCAATCCCAGCCGCTTGATCAGCGAGCCCCAGCGCTCGTTCTCTGCCCGGATCATGGCGGCAAATGGCTGCGGTCCTTCGCCGATCGGTTGCCACCAGACTTTGGCCATATCGTGCTGAGTATCGTGATCATCGACCGCGCGGTTGAGGACTGCATGCATCTTTGCAACGGTCGAGGGTGGAACGCCCTTCGGCATAGCGAATCCGGCCCAGCGGACGACTTCAAACCCTTTCATGCCTTGCGAGGCGGCGGTTCGAATTTCTGGCATGGCCTCTAGACGTTCAGAACTCGTCACGGCCAATGCGCGCAGTCGACCGGAGCGAAGTTCGGGAAGGGCCTGGACGGGGTCGAGTAGCACCGCTTGCACCTCATTGGCGACGGCGGCGACGATCGCGTCGCGCTCGCTCGAGTAGGGCACATGGAGCACTTGAACGCCGGCATGCATCATCATGGCTTCACCGGCGAGGTGTCCCGGCGAACCGCGCCCGCCACTGCCAAAGGTCATAACGCCGGGGCGTTCAACCGCGCGTGCAAACCAGTCTTTGAGTCCCTTCGCGATCACCCGGCGTCCGGTACAAACCAGGTAGGGGCGCGTGCCTAACCAGGTGACGGGTTGCAGATCAGCCGCAGAAAAATGTGCCCCCGGGTTCAGGAACGAATCGATCACGAGCGAACGGTTATCAACGTACGCCATCGATGCGCCGTCGGTGGTGGCGCGCGTCAGTTCCTGCAGGACCTCGGCGGGAGATTCATCGGCCCGATACCGATAATTGACCGTCCAGGCAAACGCTTGTTTCAAGCGCGGTGCGAGCGCCTTACAAAGGGTTTCGGCATGACCGCCCTTCCCTTCCGGCACGACCACATCGAGCGGACGCGGAGGCGGCCACGACGGGTCAAGGACGCCGCCATCGAGCCGTGCATGCCCAGGGCCTTCCGCCCGCGCAACTGAGGTCCACGCGGGTAACAAGCCACTCGCGGACACTGCGCCGCTGCTAAGGACTTGAAGTGCGAGTCGACGATTGGTTTTCAAGGTTCGGGACGTCATCGTGCGAAGAATTTAACGATTAATTACGCCATTATGGGACAGGCCGAGATCAAACCGTCTGCTTCAGTTGCTCCAAAATCCCGGGATTCTCGAGCGTCGAGGTGTCTTGCGTAATTTCGTCGCCCTTGGCGAGAGAACGAAGTAAGCGCCGCATGATTTTGCCCGATCGGGTTTTCGGCAAATTATCGCCAAATCGAATGTCCTTCGGCTTAGCGATCGGTCCAATCTCTTTGCCCACCCAGTTGCGTAAATCAGTCGCGATCCGGCGCGCGTCATCGCCAGCTGGGGCTGACTGTTTGAGGACCACAAAAGCCACAATGGCTTCGCCGGTTGTATCGTCCGGGCGACCCACGACAGCAGCCTCTGCCACCAGCGGATTAGCAACTAAAGCGCTCTCGATTTCCATCGTACCCATACGGTGACCGGATACGTTGAGTACGTCGTCGATGCGGCCGGTAATCGTAAAGTAGCCGGTTACTCGGTTCCGCACGGCGCCGTCACCGGCTAGATAAAAGCCCTTGAGTTCGTCGGGGAAGTAGGCTTTGCGGAACCGGTCCGGGTCACCCCAAATAGTCCGAATCATTGAGGGCCAGGGTTTGCGCACCACCAAAATACCGCCCTGGCCATTGGGAAGTTCGATCCCTGCTTCATCCACGATAGCGGCATCAATACCGGGCAATGGCAAGGTGCAGGAGCCCGGCACGAGTGGTGTTGCCCCCGGCAACGGGGTGATCATGTGGCCACCGGTTTCAGTTTGCCAAAAGGTGTCAACAATCGGGCACCGCGATTGGCCCACCTGCTGGTGATACCAGATCCAGGCTTCAGGGTTAATCGGTTCACCCACCGATCCAAGCAGACGCAGGCTCGAAAGATCGTACTTCGAGGGGTGCGTTTCGGGCGCCGCATCGCAGGCCTTGATCAGCGCGCGGATCGCGGTAGGTGCGGTATAGAAAATCGAGCACTGATGCTTCTGAATGGTTGCCCAAAAACGCCCTGCATTGGGGAACGTAGGTACGCCCTCGAAAATAATCTGCGTGGCGCCGACTGCCAATGGCCCATAGGCAACATAGGTATGCCCAGTGACCCAACCCACATCGGCGGTACACCAGAAAACGTCGTGAGGCTTGATATCGAACGTCCACTGCATCGTCAGCATCGCATGCAGGAGATAACCCCCCGTGGCGTGCTGGACGCCCTTTGGTTTACCGGTCGACCCGGAGGTGTAGAGCACAAAAAGTGGGTGCTCCGCGCCCACCCAGACCGCATTACAGATTGGGGCCTGGGCTTCAACGAGCTCGTGCATCCAGACATCGCGACCGGGCTCAAATGCAATCTCGCCGCCCGTGCGCCGATAAACGATCACATGCCGGACTTGCTCGCAGCCGCCGAGGGCAAACGCCTCATCGACCGCCGGTTTGAGCGGAATCGCTTTCCCACCGCGATATTGTCCGTCGGCCGCGATCACGAGGGTGGCGCCCACGTCGACGATCCGTTCCTGCAGTGACTTGGCAGAAAACCCGCCGAAAACCACCGAGTGCGTGATGCCCAGGCGGGCACATGCCTGCATGGCCACGACCGCCTCGATTGACATCGGCATATAGATAATGGCCCGCTCGCCAGTCTGATAGCCCAATGACTTCAGCCCGTTAGCGAACTGACAGACCCGCGCATACAACTCGGCGTAGGTAATTTGGGTAACGTCCCCGTTATCAGCCTCAAACAGGATGGCGGTCTTGTGCTCAGTCGGTGTCCCCAGATGACGGTCGAGACAGTTAAATGAGGCGTTTAACTCACCATCCGCAAACCATTGATAAAACGGAGCATTAGACTCGTCGAGCGAGCGGGTAAATGGTTTTTTCCAGATCAGATTTTCGTGGGCCATACGGGCCCAAAACGCGCCATGGTCGCGCTGCGCTTCAGCGCAAAGGGCCTGATAGGCTTCCATACCCGACACGTTGGCCTGAGCCACAAAGGCCTCGGGCACAGGAAAAATACGGCTCTCCTGCATGACGCTTTCGATTTCACCCGACATTCGCCTCTCCCCCATCATTATTTAATTGAACCCGCGAACTGATCGAGTCCGCCACAGCTAAACTTTAAACCATGTCATCACCCAAACAACGATCCCAGGGCGCCCCAAACTGGCTCGAGCAGTGCATGTTCGCGAGCCGTTGGTTGCAAGTTCCACTCTACCTCGGTCTGATCGCGGCCCAGATTGTTTATGTCTGGCTGTTCTTCGAGGAGTTGATGCACCTGGTTGCCCTACTCTGGGACCCGGCGGCACTCGACGCAACCGTCGAGCGAATCCATATCGCTGAGCGAAGTCGAGAGACTGTCGTCATGATCATGGTGCTGACCCTCATTGATGTGGTCATGATCTCAAACCTTTTAATTATGGTGATTATTGGAGGTTACGAGACCTTTGTTTCACGATTGCACCTGCAGGATCATCCCGACCAACCCGAGTGGCTGGACCATATCAACGCGAATGTCCTGAAGGTCAAACTCGCAACCGCCATCGTTGGCATCTCATCGATTCACCTGCTCAAAACCTTCATTTCAGCGGGTACCCTCTCCGATAAGACCCTGCTTTGGCAATCGGTCATCCATGTCATTTTTCTCTTGTCCGCGCTTGCGATCGCCTATATTGACCGGCTCATGTCGCACGGCAAAGCACCGTCGCAACCAACGTCACCGCCCCCCAGCGACCACTAAACCTTAGACACCTAAATAGACCATGACGACAATGCCCGTCACGCCAAACTCGCCAAACTCGCCAAACACGACCACCACGATTAACCAAGACCACCTCATCGAGTCGGTGGCCGATGCGCTCCAGTTCATCAGCTATTACCACCCTGCAGACTACATCCGCCACCTCGCTCAGGCCTACGCGATCGAGCAGAGCCCAGCGGCGAAAGATGCGATTGCACAAATTTTGACCAATTCGCGGATGTGCGCCGAAGGCCATCGCCCGATCTGTCAGGACACCGGCATCGTCAACGTATTTCTAAAGATCGGAATGGATGTCCGCTGGGGTGGCCCCAACGGGGGCCCAGCAACGATCTCAATTGAAGACATGGTCAACGAAGGGGTCCGGCGTGCCTACCTCAACAGCGACAACAAGCTGCGAGCGTCGGTCCTCGACGATCCGCTGTTCGAACGCAAGAACACGCGCGACAACACGCCTGCGGTCATTCATATGACCGTAGTCCCCGGCAATACCGTCGATGTCGACGTCGCGGCCAAAGGCGGCGGCTCCGAGAATAAGGCGAAATTCGCGATGCTGAACCCCTCGGATGACGTCACCGAGTGGGTGCTCAAAACAGTGCCCCTGATGGGTGCAGGGTGGTGTCCACCAGGCATGCTTGGCATCGGAGTCGGTGGCACGGCAGAAAAAGCGATGCTCATGGCCAAGGAATCGCTCATGGAGCCCATCGACATGAGCGAGCTCAAGGCCCGCGGTCCTCAGAACAAGACCGAGGCCCTGCGGATCGAATTGTGTGATCGGGTCAATGCGCTGGGAATCGGTGCGCAAGGCCTTGGCGGTCTGACGACCGTGCTGGATGTCAAAATCAAAACCTATCCGACACATGCGGCCAGTAAGCCCGTCGCGATGATTCCAAACTGCGCGGCGACCCGACACGCGCATTTCAGCCTGGACGGCTCAGGGCCAGCACACCTCGAAGCGCCCAAGCTGTCGGACTGGCCTGATGTTGCCTGGACCCCTGATGTCGGTCGCAGCCTTCGGGTTGATTTGAATACGCTGACGCCCGAGCAGGTTGCTGCCTGGAAACCTGGCCAGACAGTGCTCCTCAATGGCAAGCTACTGACCGGACGCGACGCCGCCCACAAGCGAATCACCGAAATGCTTGCCCGTGGTGAGCCGCTTCCCGTGAGCTTCAAAAACCGGGTGATTTACTACGTCGGCCCCGTCGATCCTGTGCGCGATGAAGCGGTTGGTCCCGCAGGTCCGACAACGTCGACCCGGATGGACAAATTCACCCGAACGATGCTCGAGCAAACGGGCCTGATCGCGATGGTTGGCAAAGCTGAACGCGGCCCCGTCGCCATCGAAGCCATCCGCGATTCCAAGGCGGCTTACCTCATGGCCGTAGGCGGCGCCGCCTATCTCGTCTCAAAGGCTATAAAAGCGGCTCGCATCGTCGGATTTGCCGACCTGGGCATGGAAGCGATTTACGAATTCGATGTCGTTGACATGCCGGTGACGGTCGCGGTGGACTCACTGGGAACCTCGGTCCACGAAACCGGTCCACGCGAATGGGCCGCTAAGATCGCCAGCGTGGCACTGCCAATGCCGTCGACTGCCCGCGCGGCACATTGACCCGAAACAGCAAGATCAGTCCAATCAGGAAAAAACCGCCGGTCGCTAAAATAGCCCGGCGGTGATCACCGTCCGTGGCCCAGGTCACCAGACCATACGTGATGGGCCCGATGATCGACGCCACACGCACCGCCACAGTCCAGAGTCCAAAAAACTCTGCCACCCGGTCTTGCGGGGCAAGCAGTCCCGTCAGTGCTCGTCCGCACGATTGGCTTGAGCCCATTGCCAAACCCGCCAACGTCGCTGCCAACCAGAATAGTTCCACGCTTGATGTGAATGCAGCAATTAGAACCATTGCAATCCAGGCCATGATCGTGAGGGCCAGCGCAAGCCGATGTCCAACCCGGTCCTGCACATGACCAAAGCCAAATGCGCCAATCGCGGCGGCGATATTCACAGTGAAGACCAGCATCATGGTCTGCGTCATGTCAAAGTTCATGACGGCCTGCGCGTAAACCGCAGCCAGCGCAATCACGACGGCAATGCCCGCCTGATAGAAAACGGCGCAAGCCAATAACGCCGCGAAATCAGGGAATTGGCGCAGGGTTGAGAAGAATGAAGCGGCGGCGCTTTTGATCAGAATGCGGGTGTCCTGGTTCACGCGGACACCCAGACCAGCCCCACGCTCACGCAGCCACAAAAACGTTGGCACGCTCGCCAGCGCAAACACACCGGCCACGATGAACATCGTCTGCGGTACATAGGTTGTTGCAGGCTGATGCGAGGCCTGCGCGTGCAACACAACGACCAGTGAGGCACCCAGCGTCAGCATGCCGCCGAAGTAGCCAAAGCTCCAGCCCCATCCGGACACGCGACCCAGCGCAGCCGGTTTTGCCAACTCGGGTAAGAAAGCCGCGATCAGACCCTCGGCGAGGCTGAAAGACACGTTGGAAATCACGATCAGAGCGGCTGCAAACCAGACCTCGCCCTGCCCCGGCAAGGCAAGTGCGGCCGTCGCCAGGACGCAGCCTGCAGTGCTCACCGCCAACAGGCGCTTTTTCCCGCGGTGCGCGTCGGCCCAGGCCCCAAGAGCCGGGGCCATGAGCAGTGCCACCAGGGAAGAGAACGACAGCGCGGCAGTCCAGGCCAACGTGCCCCAAGACGCTCCACCCGCAATCACATCAACAAAGAAAACGTTGTAAACCGCAGTGAGAACGACGGTGGCGTAACCAGAATTGGCAAAGTCGTAGAGGGCCCAGGCAAGGACCTCGCGACGGCGAACGCCCGCCGCCAGAACCCTGCCGGACTCGCTGCCGGACTCGCTGCCGGTAACCCTGCCGGACTCGCTGCCGGACTCGCTTTGATCAGGCCAGTGTTGCAATGCCAGCCCGAGCGATTTCGGCGTCCTGTTCGGACTTCACGCCCGATACGCCTACCGCGCCAACGCAATGCCCATCAATCATGATCGGCACGCCGCCCTCAAGCATGCCCTGGAGCAATGGGGCCGATAAAAACGAGGTCCGCCCGCCGTTGATCACCTCTTCATATATCCTGGATTCACGGCGCCCAAGTGCAGAGGTACGCGCCTTTTCTGCACAGATATAAGCAGAGATAGGTGCCGCTCCATCAAGGCGACGCAGTCCCAGCAGATGACCGCCGTCATCACAAACCGCGATTGACACGACCCAGTGATTCGCCATCGCGTGGGCCGATGCCGTTGCAAGAATTTGATCTACTTCCGCGGCTTCGAGAGTTGCTTTCGACTTCATCGCACGTCCTATCAAAAAATATGGGTTGTATCCGCCAAGGGCATCATAGCGGCGTCGGAGTCCGAAAGCGCTCACCGAACTGTCGTCCAAATTGGGCAAGCCCCACCCCCGCCAGAGCGATCAACGCGCCAGCAATCTGGGTCACGGTAAAGAACTCCCCGCCAAGCGCCCACGAAACCGCGCCTGCGACGGGCGGCATCAGGTACATCAATGGCGCTGTCTTGGCGACACCCCTAACAGCATTGATCCAGGCCCAGACCAACCACCCTCCGAAGGATGCGACCAGCACGGACCACAACAAACCAGCCCATACAAGCGGGCTCGGCAGAGACCAGTCATAGGCCAAACCGGCCGGGGCAGCCACCACCAGAACCGGCAATGAACCCAACAACGTCGACCACCCCATTGTCGCGGCGCTGCCAAACCGTTCGACTAGCGGCTTGGAGCTCACGGTGTACCAAGAAAACAGCGCTGCGGCGCCCACGAGAGCCAGGTCGCCCACGCTCGCCGACCAGCGCCCGAGCATTAGCTTGTCCGACAAAAAGACGAGCACACCCGCCAGGGCGAGCCCAACGCCGATGATCTGCGAACGGCGAGGCCTTTCGACCCCCGTGGCACGCAAAATTAGCAGGGTGAAGACCGGGCCACAGGCCAGAATCAGCGCACTCGAAAATGGCGTCGACCAGTAAATCCCCCAGGTCACGAAGCCCACGTGCAGCAAATGGCCCTTTAGGCCCAAGCGCCCCAATGCCCAGTAATCGCTCGGGCTCGGTAAGCGCAACAACCCACGCTGGCGCAGCAGCCAATACGCCGCACTGGGCAAAATCAGGTACCGCGCAAACAGGAAAGGCCCTGGCTCGAGGGTCGCAAAGACTGACTTCTGGACCGAGAAGTTCGCCCCCCACAAGAGGACAAGACCAAACGAGGCGAAAAGAGCACGCTGCTGTTGGCGAAGGTGTTGCTGGACGTCACTCACTCAAGCGTTTTAACCAAAGAAAAGTGCGCCCGAGTAACTCGTGGGATGCCGCGGTTGACTGACGCAAGGCCCCTGCGCTTGGCACCCAAAGTTCCCAAAAAGCGCCCCCGCCCGGGTTGAGTGCCGTAGGCGCCGGGGTGACGGTCAGGCCCGTCCCCACAAAGGCACTGGTCGCCCGCTGAAGATGCGATGGGCTTGTCACCAGGACCACATGCCGAACACCGTCGGCGCTCAACAACTGCGCCGAGAATCGGGCGTTTTCGCCAGTGTCGAGAGAGCGATCTTCGACCCAGCGCACCGTGATACCCAGATCACGCTCCATGACCCTTCGCATGACGCGAGCCTCGGGTGGGGTTTGTGGAATTGGTGCGCCACCGGACACCAGAATCGGTAGCCGACTAATGCGGGCGAGGCGGGCCGCGTACAGCAGACGGTCTTGAGCATCTTGCTTGGGGGCAAATCCGTCCGTGTCATCTTCGGATAGATCTCGACGAACCCCTCCGCCAAGAATCACGATCGCTTGCGGTGCATTCGGCCCCAGCATGCGCTGCTGAAGCGCAGCCGGCGATAGTGGCGCGAGACCTGCTTGGGTCAGGTTGAGCAACGCATCGCTTACCACACCAAGCGAGCTCAACAACAAGATCGAAGTGCCCACCAGAATCCAGCCCAGCCCCGCGCGCGAACGCTTCGAGCCAGCCCGCGAAGTCGCAAAGAGCGCTATCAAGAGGCCGATCAGAATCAACAGTAAAGGCAACGCCGGCGGCATCAGCCACCCGCTGATCAGCTTCTTGAGGACAAATGCATCCACTAAGCGTTCCCGGTGCCCACCAGTTGGCGCAACTGATCGAGTGCCGAAGGGTCCTCGATGGTTGTGAGTTCACCAGGGTCACGCCTCTCACAAACCGCCAAAATAGCGCGGCGCAACACCTTGCCAGACCGCGTCTTGGGCAAGAGACCGACGAAATAAACCTTTGCGGGACGCGCAATCGCGCCAAGTTGGCGGTCGACCGTGGCCATGACTTCGGCGCTTAGTCGCGCTCGGTCTTCGGCGGTCAAGACCGCACTGTCTTTAAGCACGACCACGGCAACAGCAGCTTGACCCTTAAGGGCGTCGGCCACGCCCACCACGGCGCATTCAGCCACGGCCTTGTGGCTGGAGATGGACTCCTCAATCTCTCGTGTGCCAAGGCGATGCCCGGCCACATTAATCACATCGTCGGTTCGCCCCAAAATAAAGGTGTAACCGTCTTCATCGACGATGCCCCAGTCAAAGGTCGAGTAGACCTCACGACCCGGGATTGCGCGGTAGTAAGTCTCCAGAAAACGCGCCTCATCGCCCCAGACCGACTGCATACAACCGGGCGGCAGTGGCGGAACAATC
>CAIPGD010000326.1 GCA_903864485.1 uncultured bacterium
CCAACCAACCAGGCCAATTCGGGGCGATGCTCAATCACCTTCTGTGCCACCGACAGCAGAGCCAGGACCCCGCCCTCTCCACGGTGATCGAACCGCAGGACGATCGACACATATTTAAGAGAGACAATGATGGTCACCGACCAGAACATCATCGACAAAATGCCGAAAACGTTCTCAGGGGTTGGCGCAATCGCGTGCGCGCCGTAAAAAGCTTCCTTGAAGGCGTAAAGAGGCGATGTTCCGATATCGCCAAAGACCACCCCCAACGCCGCCAGCACCATCACCCGAAAGGGTTGACCGTGATTTTGCGCGCTCATGCAGAACAGACTCCGATCTGATTAATCCATCAAAGGCTCGAGCCTCGGCTCCTCCATCGCGCCCACCTGCTCACGAAGCGCCAGGATCCGATCCTGCCAATCCCGCACAGACCCAAACCACGGAAACGCGGCAGGAAATGCTGGATCTTCCCAGCGCCGCGCAATCCAAGCAGTGTAATGCACGTAGCGAAGCGTTCGTAAGGCTTCAATCAGATGCAGCTCGCGCAAATCGAATCGGCCAAAGGTCTGATATCCCTTTAAGACCTGCGTCAGTTGGCGCGACTGCGACGTCGCATCACCCGACAAAAGCATCCAAAGATCCTGAATCGCCGGTCCTGTTCGTGAATCATCAAAATCCACAAAATGTGGGCCCGCATCGGTCCATAAAATGTTTCCGGCATGGCAATCACCGTGCAGCCGAATCAACTCGATGCCCTGAGCCCGTTCGAATGCGCGCCGCACGCCCGCCATCGCCAGTTGCGTAACGGCGGCCCACGCAGCTTTGAGTTCCGGGGGAATCCAATTCGATTGGTCCAGCCAGGCGAGTGGGCGATCGCCAAAGGTTTCGATATCAACGGATTCACGCGACTTAAAAGACCGCGATGATCCAACGCGATGGAGCCGCCCCATGAAACGACCGATCCGCTCCAGCACGCGGTCATCGTCCAACTCCGGAGCCCGGCCACCCCTGCGCTCAAATAGCGCAAATCGATGGGCACCATGGTGGTGAAGAGTGGTGCCATTTAAAACGATGGGGGGAACCGCGGGAATTTCGCTCGCCACCAGCTCAGCCAGAAAGTCATGTTCTTCTTGAATTGCCTCATCGCTCCAACGCCCAGGTCGGTAAAACTTGGCAATCAGGAAGCTATCGGAGCTCCGTTCAGCCCCTCCATCCTCAATACCAATCTGATAGACCCGATTTTCGAAACTATTGAGCGCCATCAGCCGACCGTCGCACCGAGGGCCAACCGCCTCAATCGCATCCATCACGGCTTCTGGCATTAACTGCCCAAATGGGGTTTCAACCCCTGAAGGGTCAACCGCTTCACGTGTTGTCACACTTTTCCCCTTATGATTCACGGTCAACTCACAATCAACTCACAATAATGAGGCACTCAATGCAACTTGGAATGATCGGCCTGGGCCGAATGGGCGGCAATATTGTTCGGCGTCTAATGCGCGATCATCACGAGTGCGTGGTGTTTGATGCCAGTACTCCCGCGATCTCCCAATTGGTAGGAGAAGGCGCCACCGGAAGCACAGACCTGGCAGATCTCGTCTCCAAACTGGCCCACCCTCGCGCCGTCTGGGTCATGCTGCCGGCGGGCGAAATCACCGAACACACCGTTGAAGCGCTGAGCCAGATCCTCGAGTCGGGTGACATCATCATCGACGGCGGTAACTCCAATTATCAAGATGACGTGCGCCGGGCCCATGCGCTCGAATCAAAAGGGATCCGCTACATCGACGTCGGCACCAGCGGCGGAGTCTGGGGCCTTGAGCGTGGATATTGCATGATGATCGGTGGCGATCAGGCAGCCGTTCAGCACCTTGATCCAATTTTCAAGACCCTGGCGCCAGGAATCGGAACAATTGACAAAACCCCTGGTCGCGAAAATCTGCACTCCACAGCAGAACACGGCTACCTCTACACTGGCCCTGCCGGATCCGGCCATTTTGTGAAAATGGTTCACAACGGAATCGAATACGGTCTGATGCAGGCGTACGCCGAAGGCCTCGATATTCTCAAAGGCGTTGGTCAGGAGAGCATCCCAGCCGAGCGTCGTTATGACCTCAATCTCGCTGACATCACCGAACTCTGGCGTCGTGGCAGCGTCGTTTCGTCCTGGCTGCTCGATCTGAGCGCAATTGCCCTCGCCGAAGACCCCGAACTACGCAGTTACTCGGGCTTTGTGCAGGATTCGGGTGAAGGTCGCTGGACCATCATGGCGGCGATCGAAGAGGCGGTTCCCGCGGACGTGCTTTCGGCAGCCCTCTACGCTCGATTCCGTTCGCGCCAGGACCACACGTTCGCCGAGAAACTCCTGTCTGCGATGCGCAAACAGTTCGGCGGCCACAAAGAGCCACATTGACTCGTAGCGCACGCCTAAACGTTCACTTCTGACATCTCAACGGATCCGTTCATGCACAACGACCACGATCACGAAACGATTCGACACGGCGACCGGGCACCCGCATGCAACATGGTTATTTTTGGTGGAGGCGGCGACCTCACCAAGCGCCTCCTGATGCCTGCGCTCTACAACCTGTCGCGCACGGGTTTGTTACCCGAGCATTTTTCGCTGATCGGGGTCGACCGTCTCGAACTGACCAACGAGGCATTTCGCCTGCAGATCGAAGAAGCCCTGCGCGCCTTCGGCAATGACAAGCATTACGCGCAAAAGCTGGACGAGCATCACCTGCAAAACCTGCTATCGCGGATCACGTACCTGCAAGGCGATTTCAGCGACCCGGCATGTTATGCCCGCCTGAACGACCGCCTGCAATCCAATGCGGCTGCCGAGGCCACTGGTGAGAATGTCGTGTTCTACCTGGCCGTTGCGGCGAGGTTCTTTGCGGGGATCGTCGACCAACTCGGTGCTTCGGGTCTTGTCACTGAGGGCCCCAACCGCTGGCGTCGGGTCGTGGTCGAAAAGCCCTTCGGCCACGATGTCGAGTCTGCCAAGGCACTCAACAGCCAGTTGCGCAAGAGCGTTGCCGAGCGTCAGATTTATCGGATGGACCACTTCCTGGGCAAGGAAACCGTCCAGAACATTATGCTGATGCGGTTTGCGAACGGGATTTTCGAACCACTCTGGAACCGCGAACATATCGATCACGTCCAGATCACGGTCGCCGAAACCGTTGGCGTCGAGCGCCGTGCGGGGTTTTACGAAACCACCGGCGCACTGCGCGATATGGTTCCCAATCACATCTTCCAGCTGCTAGCACTGGTCGGGATGGAACCGCCGGCTGCGTTCACGGCAGATGCGATTCGGACTGAAAAAACCAAGGTCCTCACTGCCGTTCATCCTGTCGTGGCCGCGACCGATTCGGTTCGGGGCCAGTACGCTGCAGGATCCCGGGATGAACAGCCACTGCGTGGTTATCGTGCCGAGGACGGCGTTGCGCCTGCGAGTATGACGGAGACCTACACGGCGCTCAAACTTCAAATCGACAACTGGCGTTGGGCTGGCGTGCCGTTCTACCTGCGCACGGGAAAGGCACTGAGCAAACGCAACAGCGAAATCTATATCCAGTTCAAGCGCCCGCCGCTGTCGCTTTTCAAGGACACAGCCACTGAGGCGCTGACTCCCAATGCACTCGTCCTCAAGCTGCAACCCGATGAAGGTGCACAACTGAGTTTTGGGGCCAAGATCCCAGGACCAACCATCTCGATCGGTCAGGTTCATATGGATTTTCACTACGGTGATTATTTCCAGAATGCTCCCAGCACTGGATATGAAACGCTGATCTACGACTGCATGATTGGTGACGCAACCCTGTTCCAGCGCTCCGATAGCGTGATTGCCGGATGGGAAATCGTCGAACCGCTGCTCAAATACTGGGCCAACGACGCGACCGCCCCCCTCGCCTTTTATCCCGCCGGCTCAGATGGTCCCGCAGAATCAGAAGCGCTTTTGCAGCAATCCGGCAGGTCCTGGCGCCCTGTGACCGTTTAGTTTTGCTTTAGTTCTGCCCGCTGAGCATCGGCAAGATCATGTGATAAGTCCTGATGCCTGCGGGTCCCAGAACGACCATACTGATCGCTGGAAAGATGCAAAGCACCAGCGGAAACAACATTTTCGTCGGAATCTTTGCGGCCGCTTCCTCCGCCTGATTCTGACGTTTGTTGCGCAATTCTTCGGCAAATACGCGTAGCGACTGCCCGAGGCTGGTGCCGAATTTATCGGTCTGGGACAACATCATTGCAAACGCGTTCACCTCTTCAACCCCCGTTCGAAGGCTGAGGTTCCGCAGCGCTTTTTCGCGACTGTTACCAGCGCGCGTCTCGAGGTTGAGGAGATGAATTTCCTCCATCATGGCGATGCTGTGAATTCGCATCTCCTCGGCGACTCGCACGAGCGCGGCTTCCAGCCCCAAACCCGCTTCAACACAGACCAACAGCAAATCCGCCGTATCCGGAAAGTGCTCGAAGATCTCGCGTTTGCGTGAACTCACGGCCAGATGAAGACATAGATTGGGAAGAAAGCAGCCAACCATTGCGCTGACCAGAATTAAAAACAAGCGACTGTTCGCCTCAAACCCCTGACCAGACCCATCCAACATCGAAAAAGTCGCCACTGCGAAGACCAGCGGCAATAAGGTCTTGGCGGCGTAGAACAGGACGGGCGCATTCTGACTTCGAATCCCCGCATTCAGGAACTTAATCCGCTGTGGCGAACTCTCCCAAGGGCCCGACGGAATGGAGAGCCTCGCCAATGGGCCGGCCACGCGAACGACCGTTGGAATCCAGTCGGTTCTGACCCCGGGCTCGCCCAAATCCTGAACCCGACGCTGCGACGCATCGGGTAAGAACCACCGGATCAGCGAAAGGCTAACCAATGTCACCACACAAAAAACAATGCCACCGTAGAGGATCATCATTGGGAACCTTTCAGACTCGGAGTTGAACGATACGGTGAGACCAAAAGGCGCCGATCGCCATCACGACCAGCACCTTGTAAGTCAACTGAACCCCGATCGGATCGGTCCACAAAACGCTGATGAATTCGTGATTAACGAACTCCGGCAAACCCCCGAGTGCAAAAGGCAGCAGGCAAAGGACCCAGGCCGACCATCGTCCCTCGGTGCTGAGCACGCGGACCTTGCCGTAAAACTTCAAGCGGTCGCGGATCAAACGACTCAGGTTTTCGAGGACTTCGGACAAGTTGCCACCCGCATCACGCTGAACCAGCACGGCCACTGCGAAATAGCCCATGTCGGTAACCGGCACCCTCGTAGTCAGATTTTCCATCGCATGCTGGATTGAAACCCCAAAATTGATTTCGTCATGGGTGATCCGGAATTCGAAAGCGATTGGATCGACCACGTGAAGGCTCACCATCTGCAAGGCCTGCGGCAATGCATTGCCAGCCCGCAGTGCGCGCGCAATGAAATCCAGCGTGTCAGGCAACTGCTCGACAACTCGAGCTAAACGACGGCGCCGGCGAGCCATTACAAAGAGCGCTGGCGAGGCCCCGGCAAACGTTGTAAGCGTCCAGTCAATTGCGGTTGTTGGCTCGAGAGAGGCCATCGCCACATGCGCCGCCGCCCCCAACCCGACGGTTAGCAAGAGCAACCGACTCACCGTCCAATCGAGACCTGACTGGACCAGCCATCGATCCAGCAATTGCAATCGCGGGATCTGGAGCAACAAACGCTCGATGGCTGGCACCTCGCTGAGCAAATGGTTCTTGAGAACCGCTGACCGTTCGGATGGATCAGAGGCGGCGGAAAGAGCGCGCAGACGGCGGCCCGCCTGCCTGGCGTCGGGTCCCTTGTAGGTGTTCCAGACGAGATACGCGCCCTCAAAAAATAATACGATCGATATGAACGCAAGAACTACCACCAGGGGGAAAGCGCCGTTCGAGAGCAGGCTATTCATAGCGAAGACTTGAATCAAACAACGAGTCGGACAGATCAACCCCGGCGTTACGCAATTTCTCGGTAATCTTCGGTCGGAGCCCTGTCGCCATAAAATGGCCAATGGCTTTCCCACGCGCATCGACGCCAGTTTGCTGGTACGCGAAAATTTCCTGCATGGTGACGACGTCCCCCTCCATCCCGGTAATCTCCTGAATGCTGGTGATCTTGCGCTGGCCATCGGCCAGTCGGTTCGCTTGGATCACCACCGAAATTGCAGAAGTGATTTGTTGACGCATCGCCTTGAGCGGCAGATTTAATCCGGCCATGCTGATCATGTTTTCAAGACGGGAAATCGCGTCCCGCGAGTTGTTCGCATGAATTGTCGTCATCGATCCCTCATGCCCGGTGTTCATCGCCTGCAGCATGTCGACCGCCTCGGCGCCACGCACCTCCCCCATCAAAATCCGGTCAGGTCGCATTCGGAGAGCGTTCCGCATGAGCGCACGCTGATTCACCTCGCCCTTCCCTTCAATGTTCGGCGGACGCGTTTCGAGTCGGATGACATGCGGCTGCTGCAGCTGTAATTCCGCCGCATCTTCGATCGTCACGATCCGCTCAGTTTCTGGAATGGCCCCAGAAAGAATATTCAATAAGGTGGTCTTGCCAGAGCCTGTACCGCCCGAAATGATCATGTTGACCTTAGCCCTAGCAAGCCCCTGAAGTAAGGTCGCCATCTCGGTGGTTAATGAACGGTGGGTCTTCACTAGATCATTCATCTTGAGAGGGATCGCTGCAAAGCGCCGGATTGAGACCGTTGGTCCATCGAGCGCAATCGGTGGAATGACGGCATTCACACGAGACCCGTCGGGCAAACGGGCATCGACCATGGGGCTTGACTCATCGATACGGCGTCCCACTCGGGATACGATCTTGTCAATAATTCGAAGCAAATGCTGATCATCGGTGAAACGAACTTTGGTGAGCTCGAGGCGGCCGTGGCGCTCAACGTAAATCTGACGATAGCTATTGACCAAAATGTCAGAAACCGAGGCGTCCGCCATCAAGAGCTCCAGGGGGCCGAGCCCGAGCATTTCATTCTGGATATCACGCACCAACATCCGACGTTCTGCATCGTTGATCGGTGCGGGGTTTGCCTGGAGTAGCCAATCAACCTGGGTGCTTATTTCGCGGCGCAGCTGAAGCTCGGTCATCGACTCAAGAGACGCCAGGTCTACCCGTTCGAGGATCTGCAAGTGCAACCGACTCTTGATCTGAATGTAGGCATCTACGTCGGAATCGGCGGCAGAATCGGAACTCGTCTGCGACGCACTCGCACTCGTATTTGCACTCGTATTCGCACTCGTATTCGCACTCGTATTCGCAGGCGCCAGGTCGTGGGCGATCGGCTTAGCACCGTCGCGACGACCCGTTAAAAGGTCCCTCAAATCGAGCATACCCATTGCAGTGAATCCCTTCAGAGTGGTTGATTCCCGGGCACGAGTGACGCGCTGAGAGTTCGGGCATCCTAAAATTTCAGCAGTCGGCTGAGCAGCCCACCCGATATCGGTTCGGGTTTGGGCAATAGGGCCTGAGCCCAGTCACTGATCGCTTTCGACACCACCCCGGACGGGGCGATCGCGGCAAGGGGTTGGCCTTGGTTAATAGCATCCGCTACATCCCTGAACCCATTCGGTACCGTACGGATCCGGTTGGGTCCGAGACTGGCCCGCAGATCGTCAAGCCCGACCTCGGCGCCTCGACCAAAGCGGTTCACCACCACTTCCACCTTCTCGGAGACGTAGCCGAGAGACCGAAACACCGTCAGGACCCTCTTTGCATTGCGGATGTAGGGCAACATGGCCTGCAGAACCAGATAGATCTGGTCTGCCCGATCAAGCGCTCGAATGGTCAGATCATCGAGGGTTCGATTCAGATCAAGAACCGTAAAGTCGTACTCCTCGACCGCAATATCCAGAATGGCATTCAAATGTTCGGAGCTCACCTGAAGCGCTTGAGCCGGATCTTCAGGCGCAGCGAGGATCGAAAAGTGGTTTGAAACCTTCACGGTCGACGCATGCAATAAAGAAGCATCAAGGCGGCCAATGTTGCGTGCAATTGCCGCGATATCGCTCGACTGGGCCTGATCATGGATGGTCAGGATGGCCTCCCCAAACTGCAGATTCAGGTCTATGAGCAACACCTTCTTACCGCCTGATCCGAGCTGATGAGCCAGATTGGTGGCCAAAAACGTCGCACCGCTACCGCCTTTACTCGATACAAAGGCAATGACCTGGCCACTGCGCTGCCGGATCCGCAAACCAAGTTTGGTCTCCACCCGACTAACCGCTGCCTCAACAGTTTCCCGGCTGGCACCCGCCACTAGTACCTCGCGGATACCAACCCGCATCGCCTGAATCAGAAACTCAGGATCTTGCTGACCACCAATCAGAATGATCGCCATCCGTGGATATTGATCGGTCACTCGCTCAACAACAGACAACGATCCGGAGTCCAGATTTGAGCATTCGACCAAGATCACATCGGGTTGGTCGTGATCGGCCGCCAGCCTCAAGTCCTGGATCCCACCTTCTTGTCGGGTGACCACGCGCCCGCGATCGCCCCGTTCAAGATGTTCGCAAAGACCCCCAAAGGCCTGCAGACGGGACGATATCAACACAATTTTCATACTGGGTTCCGGATGGGGACTAACTACAGGCGATTGAGGCAGCCGTAATGTCCTGTCTCATCACCTCACGGGGCGAATAAGTCGAAAACGTGGGCATCGCGATCGCCGCGAGCGGCCCCTGCCCAAAAAGAGGTGAAATCCACTGGTAGTTGAGACTGGTAATCGTGAGGTTCACGCCCTCGCAGGTGCTGACCGTGCAACCGACTGGGCTCCACGCCAGATTGATGTCCTGGATCTGGGGCAAGGTTCGCTGCATCCGAAGCAGAACCTTCGCCTTGTTAGCGGTGTCATCGCAAATCGCCGCATAGCGCGCACCATCTCGAGACGCCTCGTTCGCCGCACCCCAAGTAAAAAGCATTCGCGTGAAATCGAGGATGCCGAACAAAAACATCCAAAGAATTACCAGGACCAGGGCGAACTCAACGGCGGTGCTCCCCGAGACGCGGGATTTCAAAGCGCGCTTCGCATCGAGGCGCTGATATCACCAAAGATCACGCTGCCAAACGAAACTCCGAATACAGACGCAAACAATGAGTTGAACGGGTAGGCCTGAACGGTCAGAGTGACAACGTTGGTCGTTGGATTTGAGCCCACCATCTGCCAGACAGGATTGGCTACCCGGGCAAGGCTTAGGCCCGGAGCCAGCGCCGGTCCGGTCCCAGTCGTATTGCCAAAAACCACCAGATTCTTGGCTTCAGACGTTTTCGTATTGGGGGTCCGAGTGGCGAGATAGCGGGTCGCATTTCGAACCGACTTGACCACCGTGTTGTACTCAAGGATTGCCCGACCAAACTCGGTTGTCACTAAGGTCAGCAACAGTAGTATCGGCAACAGTAAGGCCAACTCAATCGCAGCGGTACCCTTGGGGCGAGCCTTCAACATCATTGGTGCCTCACAGCTGATTCCTCATTGAACCAGGACAGGAACGGTCGCTGCCGAGGCCCCGCCGACCGCACCATTACTGGAACAAGGACTATTCGCGGCGCCGGCGTTGCCAATGAATTCGACCTGGATGTCCACGGTTGGACTCGACATCGGCTGCAAGAGCAACATGCAGGCAAAGTCGACGACCTGGGAACTTGCGTTGATGATGGGGACTGTAACGATCCGCCGGCTGTGGCCGAGTTGCTGATGTTCGCCAGCCATCGCAGGCGTTGCCAAGGTTTTGTAGCCGCCACTCATGCGCAAACCGGTGACGGCATCGCCATTGCCCACACTGGTCCCGGTGTTATCGTACGAGGCGAAAGAACGTTGCTTGGCTTTGAAATTATCCGCGGTGCTGTGGCAGCTGTTCAGCGGTTGGCCGCTGTAGGCGTTTTGAGGCGCTGCATTCTTCCAGTTTGTGGGCGTGTAGGCATATCCCGTCGTATCTGGATGGTTCACACTCGGCCCCGGATCACCATTCTTGTAGATGCCAAAGCGTGCATTCCAGACGTCTGAGACACTCTGCTTGGCACCCGGCTTTCCAACGGTATCGCCCACCTTGACGCCGCAATACCCGGGTTCAGCCAGTTCGAGCGCGGCCTCGCTGGCCGAGTTGCTTCCATCCAGGTTGTTCCAGCCCATCTGACCTGCACCAGGCGTTTTTTGGCCCATGACGGTGATCCATTCACCAACCTGAAATCCGTAGTTGGGTGACGCCCCCCCGGATTTCGCAATCAGGCCTAGCGGAATCGGGCAAGTCTTTTGAGTACCCGCTCGCCTCGCAACCGCCAATGCCCCGACGCTATTGGTTCCGGCATAGGCCGCATGACTGCTCCCGACAGAGGCGCCCATCGCCTGGATCAACCACATCCGGACACCGTTCTGCTGATGATTACATTGTGCATACTGGGCGTTTGCTGGGATGGTCGTCACAGAATAGGTAACGTCCCGAAACGTAATCTCAGAGCTGATCAGTTTGTTTTGGCCGCCCCAGGTGCCGGACTGGAAATCGACCCGATTGAGATTGCCCGCTGTAAGACCTGCGCTTGATGCTCGTATGAGCGCATCGGTAGCGCCGTCGAGTTCCTGCGCCGCCGCGAGAGCGCACGCGTCAACCGAGGTTTGCAATTCGTCCCTCGCAACAAACAAATGACCGAAGTCGAGGGCCAGTCCCATGAACCCCAACAGGAACAGCATTGAGAGGGCGACGACGACGGCAACAGTTCCCCCCTGTCGAATTCGAGACGTCATGTCTATCTCCCGAAGTTACCCCCCAGATTGATGACGTTGACCGCCGGTGGTTGCACCTTGAAAGTGTTTTGGTAATGAATCAGGGCCTCTCGGGCGGATTTTCCGTCCAACCCAGCCACAAGATCCGGGACGGTACCTGCGTCGGGCGAAATCGTCATTGCAAGCTTTGCTTCGCGCACCGCCATCCCAAATTTCGCGTCATAGTTCGGCGTGACGGGGGCACAGCCTGCGCTGATGCCAGGCAGGACCATGAGACCCATGAGTCCTATCAGGCCCGTCAGACGGGTACCGAGCGCTCGAATGCGCAGCGGATTTTTTCGTAAATTCATGATCGTTCTCACTTGGATTCGGTGGACTGAGGACCGGGTACTGGCTTGAGGACCGTGGCTGCGGCAGGCGCACTGCCCTCCAGACTCCCTTTGAGAAAAACGTCACTCCGCTTGGGTTCGATATGGTTGTCGGTCGGTAAGCGCGGGACCTCACTGAGCGGTTTTACAAGCCGCGGGGTAATCACAAAAACCAGTTCGGTCTGATCCTTCTGAAACTCTGTACTTCTGAAAAGCGCGCCAAGCACGGGTATTTCACCCAGCCCAGGGAAGCGCTGAACCGATTCAGTGAGGTTGTTCTTGATCAGACCTGCCACGACAAAACTCTGACCGTCGCTCAGCTGCACCGTGGTGTCGGCTCTGCGCACCAAGAAAGACGGCAGCACAGAGACCACTCCATTGACGGTGGAAAACGGCGATCCGGTCTGAGACAGCTCTGAAACTTCAGAGATCACCTTCAGGTTGACGCGTGTCGCATCGAGAACGGTCGGCGTAAATTTCACACCAATACCAAACTCCTTTTCTTCGAGCGTCACAACTGGGATGCCGTTAGCGTTGGACTGCGACACCGGAATAAAGATTTTTCCGCCGGACAGAAAGCTCGCCTGCTGACCGCTAATGGCCATGATGTTGGGTTCGGCGAGCACACGGACCAAGCCATCACGATTTTGCGCATCAATCCCCAGGAGTGAAGCTCCGTTACCCGTGATACCCAGTTTTGCCGATGCCGCTGCCGACCCACCCGCGACCGAGCCAGCCGCGCCGCCGAGCAAGCTGCCGGCGGCAAAGGTGCCATTCAAATTAGGGCCAAACCGCCCCAGAACAGCGGGACCCCCGCCGATGATTCCCGAGATGATCCCCGACGAAACCCCATTCGCGGCGGTGTAAATTCGGGTGTAATCAATGCCAAATTTATCGAGTAGCTTCTTGCTGACCTCGGCAATCTTGACCTCCAGCATGACCTGCTGTTGAGCGCTCACCCGAAGTAGATTGATCACTTTTTTGCCATCGCCATACGAGCTGGCGAGCGAGAGGACATGATCGAGCTGAATCGAATTGCTAACCACCCCACTCAGGACCAACGAGTTTTCGGCGCCACGTACCCGAATGCCGGTTTCCTCAGGCATCAGAGCGGCGATGGTTGTCTGAAGTGGAACCGTATCAACGGTCACGACGAGATCTTTAACAGTGCAGCGACCGTCAACCCCCTGAAGCAGGACATTCATCGATCCGGCGCGCTTGCCCAGAAAAAACAGCTCGGTTGGACTTAGAAGGATTACGTCTACGTCGGCCACCCCATCGGTCCGAGGGACCATGCTGGGCATTGCACCCATGGGCCCGGACGCTTCTTCAGACATTTCAATGGGCCGTCCTGAGCGCACGGACGGAAGACCGCCGATCACCATACGAGCCACTGGCGCGTTGAGGGTCAGAACCGTTGACTTCCCCAAGAGCACCTCGGTTGGCGGATCGACCGTCACCAAGGTGCAGGGCTTCATCGGGCCGCGCTCGGCTGCGGTGGAACCCAGGGGGTTGAAGACCATGGCCGCGGCCAGAGTGAGCAAAGACAAACGTTTATTCACACCAACTCCGAAAACGGTCAAACAGGCGAGGTCAAGGTTGAGGTCTAGGCCGGGGCCAAGATCGCCTAGAAGCAGTTCATTACACGGGTATTGGACTGAACCACCTCGACACAAGTACGAGCGGGCACCTCACTCGGGCTGACCCGCAACGGAGCCACATCTTCAAGGGCTGCCATGGATTCCTTGCTGACAATTGGCACAAGTTTGGGATTTCGCTTCCCACCGATTGGCGTCGGGCTGACTGTTGCCGTTCGATCGCCGAACAATTGATTCTTGGTAATCCCTGAGGTTGTGACAGGTTCTTTATCAATCTGATTGCGCAAGACCAGAGACAAGGTCCCGACATTGCGGGCCAGGTCAAGCTTCTCGGCGTCGTCAATGGAGAGCTCGAGCGTGACTGCGTTAACGACCTTGGGCTTGGTGTCATCGCGCGATGACTCTTGGGCTACTGCAAGCACCAACACGTGCTCAAGAACGGTCTTGCTGATTTGGAGATTCTCTTCAAACCGCCCCTGCCGCTCCTTGAGCGCATTGACCATTACATCCACATAATTGCCCGGAAGTGCGAACCCAGCGACGCCCACGACGTCATTGACGCGTACTGTCATCGCCCGTTTGCCCTCGGCAATGACGGCCGAAAGCCCACCTTGGGTGCCGATGGGTGCCAGTTTTGAGGACAATACCGCCTCACCCCGTTGCACCGAGATTCTCACCACCCGATCCTGGAGTTCCTTGAGCTCGGTGAAGGCGCCCTGGGGGACTGATCCGCTCGGCCAGTCGGCGGTCGTTAGCATTTGAAGATTAAGTTTGCTTCCGAGTTCGATGTCACTGGCTGCAACGACCACTTTATTGGATTGGATCGTGCCCTTACGACTGACCCAATCCACGGCATAAGCGGTCACAACGAGTCCAAGAACCATCGACAGCGCCAACATGCCAACTGCTTTCGCATTCTTCATCCGGTGTACCTTCGAGCGTCAAGTAAAACCAAGCTGCCGGGCCACGAGGTACCCCACTGTGCCTGCTGAAATGGCAACGCCATACGGCAGCCGCCCTGCGGAAATCGTTGGTGTCACCCGAAAATCAGGCACCCGCCCAACTAGCGCGTCCAGTAAGCCCAACTGAAACATAGACCGTAGGTTTTGCACCATCCGGCTAACCGTGCCCCTGAGGACGACGAAGGCAATCGCCATCAGCCCCCCGACGATCATGGTGGCCAGCGCAACCCGAACCGTGTCAGCCGGCCCGAGAAACGCACCGACCATCGCGAGGAGCTTCACATCCCCCGCACCCATCGCACGTAGCAAGTACAGCGGAAGAAAAAGGCCGAATCCCACCAAGACGCCCCCCAACACAAAAAGGGGACCTTCCTGTACCGGCCAACGGATGCACTGGTCAATCACCGCAAACACGATCCCCAGCAGAACGATTTGATTCGGGATCCGGTGCGAGCGACAGTCCGCGACGGCGGCCAACACGAGCAAGATCGTTAACGCCGCCATCTGCCAATTAAAAAATAGCATCGCGAGCAAGTCGAAGACCGACTGTATTTCCCCGACTTGCATCGCTTACCCCAGAGCCCGAGGCTTAGGCACAAGTACTACCGGTCAAGCAGGTCGTGATCCGCGAAATGAATTTCGTGAAGTTGCCGTCTGTAACGATCGCGCGCAGTGCCACGACAATCCCAATCGAGACCACTGCAATGATCAACGCATACTCAACGACCTGCGCACCTTCCTCATCCCGGGCAAACTCAACTGCGCCCTGACGAACCAATCCGATCAACGTATTCATGGCAATTTCCTTTCACTTGGAGAGAGAGACGAAGGACCCACGGCCAAGACTAACGATCCTGGCGCTGCCGCACATCGGACTTGCCGCCCCTTTCCCTGAGGTCAAGTGCCACGTAAGTTCGGGACACTTGTCATTGGGTTCAGCCGGCGAAAGTGGCTCGTGGCGTAGTGGTAAAGAGCCATCCGTCCGTCCACATCGAGCTTGCTGTAAATCGTCGTGAGCCGATTACGCAGAGTGTGCTCACTCATATTGAGCTTGTCGGCGAGGACCTTGTTCCGCGCGCCTTTCTCAGTGATGACCGAAACCACAATCTGACGCTCCCTAGGCGTTAGGGAATCAAATCGCTGGCTATGCAAATCCGGTCTCGCGCCTTTTGACATGGCGTCGAGCACTTGACTCAAGCTGAGACGGTCGAGCCAGATCTCGCCGGCCGCAACGCGGTCAATGGCAGTCAGTAAAACGGCCGCCGGTTCGAGCTTCGAGACGACGCCACGCGCACCAATCACAACGGCTCTCTGGTGACTCTCGCAATCGGTCGAACCGGTCAGGATCAAGACCCTGGCAAGACTCTGCTCGATGACCTCAGGAATGAAGTCGAGTGCACAAGAATCACCAAAATCAAGATCGAGCAACACCAGATCCGCCGTGGTGTGCTTCAACAGCTCAAAGAGCGCGACTCGAGAACTCGCTTGTCCGACAACGCGCATACGTGGCGCCGCACTCTGGATCAATTGTTCAAGGCCCCAAAGGACCGTCTGGTGGTCGTCCGCGAGTAATACGCGAAGCGGTTCACCCGAGACGCCCCCATGATTCACGAGCCCCCCCGGGGCACTTCGATCGAAACCCGAGTCTCACGCCCGCCAACCAAACTGACTTGGCAACGTCCCCCCAATGCACGAGCTCGCTCGTCAATCGAACGCGGCATGAATGGCGTCAGGAGGGTGCCAAGCGCAACCGGATTCGTGATCACCATGCGAATATGATCGATCCGACAAAAAAGTATGATCCGTGCGCTGGCCGAGCGTGTGTGGCGACGGATATTCCTCAGCCCCTCATTGGCCATGTTCAGGAACGCGCCGGCCAAAAACTCATTGACCATTTGAGCGTTGCCGGCTGTTCTTATCAGGACCTCGAGACGGTACAGATCGCGCCATCGAGTCACTTGTTCGATCAGAACAGGCGGCAGTTCAATCGATGACCGCTCATTATCTCGACCGTCTGGCACCTCTTGCAGAGAGGCCACATAGCGACGCATCGAGAGAATTTCATGTTCGACACGCGTGACCAGCCGGGCCAGATCTTCCGTGACGGCGTGACCGGTTGCCGCCTTTGTCTGGATCGCTTCAAGGGCCCATTTCAGACCGAGGTACGGCTGGATTGAACTGTCATGAAGATCCCGTGAAATTCTTCTTCGCTCGAGCAGCACCGAACCGTCGCGCTTCATCGAAAACACCCCATCGTCACCACCAAAAGTCGTAATGAGTCTAGGGAAACGAATGGCTATCGGATGTGCGATTAGACACAGAGTCCTATCAACTTGTTGAATTGAATTGAACTTGCACCACGGTTGTGTCATTTTTGCTTGACAATTATTACTGTCAAGTTAAGATTACATTAGGACTTGCCCTAGGGTCCTAAAACCAACCCGCAGGGGAAGCCTCGCGGGAACAGCGCGGTTGCAAACGTATCGAAGGAGAACAGAGATGTCAGACAGTAAAGTCGGGCCGACGGGACTTACCGCGGCCGAGTCAGAAGAAATCCATCGCCATTTAGTCCAGGGAACACAGATCTTCGGCATGCTTTCAGCCGTCGCGCATCTGCTCGCCTACCTGTACTCACCCTGGCTTCACTGAGGAGAACCAAAATGATTTACGGAAAACTGTGGATGGTCGTTAGACCTAGCGTTGGGATCCCAATCTTTTTGGGCGCCGTCGCTGTGGGTTCATTCAGCACCCACCTCGCCATCGCCTCCAACACCACCTGGGTGAAGGATTTTTTGAGCGGCAAGGCTAGAGTCGCTGCCGTTCAAGGGGCCCCGACCCAGGACTGTGCGCCTGTTAAGAAGTAGCGCTTGTCGTCCGCGCGGCGGGGTCTTGATCTTTTTCGCCCCGTCGCCACCGCTCAGTAACTCCCGTTGAATCCCTTCCGCGACAAGATCATCGGGGCGTTGGCCACTGTTGGCCCGCGTTTCTTGCCATTCGCGGACGCCGCCACAGCCGAACTACCCTTGCGCCGCCTGCTGCGCCTGGCTCTGTTTCAGGTTTCGGTGGGCATGTCACTCGTTCTACTGATTGGCACCTTAAACCGGGTCATGATCGTCGAACTCGGCGTGGCTGCATCGCTGGTCTCCGCAATGTTGGCGCTTCCTCTCCTGGCTGCCCCTTTCAGAGCCATTGTTGGATTTAAATCCGACAATCATCAATCCGCCTTGGGCTGGCGCCGCGTACCGTTTATCTGGATGGGTACGTTGCTGCAATTTGGGGGGTTTGCGATCATGCCCTTCGCCCTGCTCGTGCTCTCTGGGTCTGGTCAGTCGGCCGACGTACCCGCCTGGATCGGACATGCGGCAGCCGCCCTTGCGTTCCTGCTAGTCGGATCCGGCGTACACACGACCCAGACCGTCGGACTGGCTTTGGCAACCGATCTCGCACCAACTGAGTCTCAGCCCAAAGTGGTGGGGCTGATGTATGCAATGCTGCTCATTGGAATGATTCTGAGCGCATTCATTTTCGGCACGATGCTCTCAGACTATTCTCCCGGGCGATTGATCCAAGTTATCCAGGGCGCTGCTGCCGCCACCATGATCCTCAATGTCACCGCTCTCTGGAAGCAAGAATCACGAAGCGACCAATATCGAATCGGCCAACCCCGCAAAGAACTCGCTTTTGGGGACGCATGGTCGCTCTTTATCGACGGCGAGAATGCCCGCCGCCGACTATGGGTTGTGGGCATGGGAACGATGGCATTCACCATGGAGGATGTGCTGCTTGAGCCCTATGGCGGCGAAATCCTCGATCTCAGTGTCGCATTCACCACGACATTGACCGCAACCCTCGCAATTGGGGGGCTCGCAGGCTTCGCGTGGGCCTCAAAAGTGTTGGCGCGCGGCACCGACCCCTTTCGGATGGCTGGAAACGGAGCACTACTGGGGATCCCTGCGTTTATTGCCGTCATGTCAGCAGCCCCACTCCACTCGGTCACACTCTTCGCAATCGGAACTTTTTTGATTGGGGCCGGAGGGGGTATGTTTGGCCATGGAACACTCACCGCGACGATGAATTTGGCTGCACCCGGGCAGGCTGGACTGGCGCTTGGTGCCTGGGGCGCTGTGCAAGCAACGATGGCCGGCATCGCAATGGGCCTGGGCGGTGTGATTCGTGATCTGGTTGCGGCACAAAGCTCATCGACCGCTGGCTATCTGGCGGTCTACACACTTGAAATTCTGCTGCTTCAGGCCACGTTGATGGCGATGGGACCGTTGATGCGACGCGATTAACGGCTAGGATCAGATCATGTCTCCGCCGCCACCGCCGCGGTCCATGCTCATCCGACCTTCATCAGCAAGTTGGCGCGCTGTGCGCAGCATCTCTTTCTGCTGCTCTTCGACCTCGGTAATCTTGACCGGGCCCAAACTATCGAGCGCCTCTTTGACCGTCTCGGCCGCCCGCTTGGCCATGTTCTTGAACAACTTCTCGCGCAAGCGCGCACTCGCCCCCTTGAGCGCCCGCACCAACTGATCTTGTGGAATTTCCAGCATCAACGCCTGCAACGACCGGTCTTCGAGTTGCACCAGATCCTCGAACGTAAACATCTGCTCGACAATCCTGCCCGCAAGGTCCGCGTCATACGCGCGGATCGTCGCGAGCGCTTCCTGATCAATCCCGCCCGAAAGTAGATTCAAAATCTCGGCGGTCGGAATCACACCCCCGACGCTCGCCCGCCGGCCATCGCCACCCGGGGGCATCATGTTCGCCATCGTCTCGTTCAATTCCTTGAGCGCACTCGGCTGAACCTTTTCTAACAACGCGACCCGCAAGAGAATCTCGTTACGCATCTCATCCGGGAATAACTTCGACAGCGTCGATGACTGCGCCGGCTCCAGAAACACGAAAATCGTTGCAAGAATCTGCGGGTGCTCGTTCTTGATCGCCTCGTACAACACATCGGGCTCCAGACGCTTGAGCGTCTCCACACCCGACATGTCCATCGCGGCCTCGAGGCGACCCAGCAGATCGCTAGCACCGTCAGCGCCCAATGCTTTGTTAAGCATCGAGGCCATGAAGTTCTCGGTATCGAACGCCACCGAGGCGTTATTCGACGTCGTCTCTTTGAACTCTTTCAGCACCGCCACG